>JAIQGK010000016.1 GCA_020072645.1 Terriglobia bacterium | reverse complement strand
AAAATGAACCGCAGCTTCTCTTCCATAACACTGCTCTTTCTCCATGGCATGCGCTCCTTTTTACTCGCGCCTGCTTCTTGGTTGCAGTGTCAGATATGTGCCCGGTCTGTTCTGTCAGGGATGTGCCCGGTCTGTACCCTCAGCCACGACCCCCACCCCCCTAACACGTTTGTTGATAACAAAGGCCCAACCTCAATTCGACCGAGCGGTGACCGAGCGGTCGAAGCCTTTTTTTCGCGTTTTTCAGCGGTCGAATCGGGCCCAATTTCAGCCTTCTTTTTCCCTTTTTACTGTTCGGTCGGCAGAGGGTCGCAAGCCCCTACAATTAACTTGCAGTATTCAGCTTTATCTAGTATCCAGCAGCTAGAAGCTTATTTTGTCAAAGATCATGGCCCTAGGACACACTTCAACCTAGAGCCGAATATCGTACTCTACCATTTGTTCGCCCATGAAGTCAATGGAAAAAGGATGTCGGTAATAGGCCTTTTGAATTTCCACAGGCTAGGGAGTTCCTCGCGGAGCCTTTTTGGCGGGGAAAAGATTTCTAAACACCTGATGGAGACAAACCCCAAGAAGGCCGTCAATTGTCGCGAACGCCCCCTTAACATATGGCCCTACCACTTGTGAAAATGCGGCAAAAACTAAGACGATAAAAGCGGCAATGAATAGAGTCAGGGTAACAATCAGCGCCACCCATGACATTCTTACCCTGTTTATCGTCTCGTATATATTAAGCTGTTTGCCCGTAAGGGATGGAATCTGCATCGTCTTTCAAACGGTAAAAAACTGTTTTTTCGAGTTCCGCTGTAGGCACTTCTTCTGTTTCAAAATGCTGTTCTTCCTGATGCACACAGCGGACTGTCTTAGGCAAGGCAGCCTCAGACTCAGCAGATGCTGCAACAGAACCATCCGGGCATCTAACTTCAATGCGCCGCTCGAATACGCCTTGCCTCACGGCTGTTTCGCAAATACGCTTAGCGCTGTTATGCGAGACACCGAGAATGCTACGCACATTCTCAACATAGAATTTTTCTGGATTTAATCGGGCAAGCTCTAGGGCCTCCCGTTCCGACAATGCAGGGGCAGGGACAACCTTGCTAATTATTTGAAATAATTTTTTCAATAATTCCATCGGTGTCCCCCTTTTCGGAGTAACTCCCAAATCCAATGATTCCGTGCGATGGATCAGCAGAAAATTCTGCAACAGAATTCTTCTCCGCAACTTGAAACAGAGTCGTATAGAGGGGAGATTCCTGCATGATCGCGTAAACTTCAGGATAATGCTCTTTAATACCCTTTGCTTCGTCCATTGTTTCGGAGGATAGTGAGAAGGGTTTTTTAAAATTACTGCGCGAGGACTCAAGGAATCCATCAGCCCACAGTTTCTTGATTCCTTTATTCAGGTCAGCCTGATTCATCCCTATTCCAGCAAGGATTGTTTTTTCTGTGAGCGTTTTCCCGGCGACGTAGGCAGGTCTCTCATCAAAATATGAAGTTACGTTTTTCTCTAGGACAACACAACGCAGTACCAGGTATTGGCCATGAATCTCAATCCTTATCGGCCACAGAAACTCCAGCGTTGTCTCTTCCAGAGGATCGCGAAGGACTACCGAATATTTTGCCCTGCTAAGGTAAAGTGCATGACGACCGCCATCTAAGACCTTCTCGCCATCTGCAACATCGTTAGGCAACGCTACTGGCCCGTCTTGCGAGAACACATATACATGCTGCTTGCAGCAGCACAAATGGTCATCGACAAACTTGGCAACTTTGGCTATCTGCTGCGCACTGTTATCCCCAGCGGCAGCAAAACAGATTTCCTCTTTAGTCGCTCTTGTGCCCTTGACTTGAAAATTATGACGCAGGTTAGTAACCGGGAAAAGCTCCAATAGCCTCTTGCGATCATCGGTCGAGGCTTGCTGAAGTATCGCCATGGCTGTAGAATATCACCGCTTTTTCTCTGAGAGAAGGATATTCTTTTGCCCCTCCATTGCTCTCCCCAAGGGCCTTCAAAATCATGCTGCGCTCTGTTGTTTTTGCAGAAATAGCGGCCTTTTTGGGTGTAACCACAGCGCAAATTTCTTCAATCGTCATCACGCGATCTGCCACGCCCAGCTTCCATCGCGGGAGTCACGCGCAAACTCTGGCGAAATTGCAGTACATGAAATAGAGCGCAATCGCATGGCAGTGATTCAGCTTTTTTGCTGAATCCATTTGTCAGGCGAGTGAAGCGCCGCATCCCCATTCTCATGCTGAGCTTCTGTCTTTCAACGTATGACGTGCTGACATGCTTGGGGTCAGGGTCACCGCTCACAACTTTCATGTCACTGCCTATGCAACGCTGGTTGTTTCATGCGTGCTCGCATCGGCAGCCTAGCCAACCCGGAGAGATGTCTGTCAATTGCTTGAAGCGCGATTTACCCAAACGTGTCGTCCTACGATTTTCCCGCTACTCGCGTTTCTTTAGCGTATAGTTATTGCAACTGCTGTTTCCCTGGCAGACGGGCTGCCAAAAGTTTTGCGCCGCTTCACCGAGACATACTGAAGAAAGTCGATGGGGAGATGTGCGCGAAATGCTTTTGAGCTCCGATTTTGCCAGCGAGAGCGACCTGCTGGACCGCGTAATGGAAAAGGGCATCGTGGTTGAGGCCTGGGACCGCGTGGAACTGAGCGGCATTGACATGACCGGCATGCAGGTTTCGGTGTCCTCCATACGGCTCTTTACTGAAGGCAGAAACCCGCCTTTCCGCGCGGGATATTTCTGGAAGACTGAACCCTCGTAGGAATCGCCGCCATCGGAAGAAAAAACCTTACCACGGATTTACACGGATAAACACCGATCTGCAGCCAAAATCAAAATCTCACCACGGATTAACGCAGATAACACTGATCTGAATTAGCTTGAGCTTTCATGCTCACGCCTGGCAGCAACGCAGTCGAAGAACCAAAATCTCACCACGGATCAGGAAATCGCCGACATCGCGCGGAATCGCCGACATCGCCGTCATCGAAAGAAGCGCAGTTAAGATCAGTGTCATCCGCGTTAATCAGCGGTAAGGTTTTTGAGGTTTTAAGATTCAGGAACAGATCGAATGAACTTCAGCGTCCGGTGACGCGGAAATTCCCTTCCGGGCGCTCCACGGCCAGCCGGACGATGCGGCGTGAGTCGCGCGCGGGGCGGGAACATTCGTACTCCAGATATTCCTGTATCACGGCGCGGGCGTCGCGGTATCCCTGGACGATGATGGGGCTGATGATTTCACTGTCGAAGTCCAGCGCGTCCGCCGCCAGCGGCTTGGGCGGCGCAATGTTGAAGAACTTCACAAAGCGATAAAACTGGCTGCCGATTTCCAGTTCCACTTGCTCCGGCTTAACGCCCAACTCAGCGGCATACACCGTGCACAGGCGGTTGAAGCTGCTGAGCATGGCAATATCCGACTTGAAGTTCTTGGAGATAAGGATGTCCACGGCATGCACGCCGACATCGAGAAACGTCTTGATGGCATCCGTCTGGTCCGCGCCTGCGTTTTCGAGCGGCGCGATCAGGACGAGGAAGAGCACATCGGCGCCCAGGCGCAGCGCGGGCAGCACCGGCTGGTTGGTCATGATGCCACCATCGGTCCACAAGCGGCCATCCATGGTAACGGCCTCATAGGCAAATGTGTAAGCGGAAGAGGCTACCGCGGCCAGCACCAGGTCCTGCGGGCTCTCAACTTCACGGCGAACAAATTCTTCATGGACGCCGGGATCGTTGGCCAGGGCTTCAACCGTGGCATTGGAGAAGAAGCGGGCAAGACCGCGCTGGATATCGGTGGCGGTCATGATCACGCGGATGGCGGAGTTGCGCAGCTTGTCATCTGGAATGCGCGCGCGCAGAAACTTAATGCGATCGAAATTGTTGAACAAGCCTGTGCGCAATGGCATGCGCAGAAAGCGGTGACTGAGTTTGCTGAGCGGGTCTTGCAATAAACGATACAGCCCCAGCGCAATCAGGATGGCAAAGAACATGGGCACACGGGGCGTGATGCGGAAAGAGCCGTTGTCATTGAGCGGCAGGTGGATATAGGTGAAGGCCACAAACAGCACGATAAAGCCCCACACCAGCACGTTGGCGCCGATGGAAACCCAGGTCTTGCGCCAGTCCGGTTCCCAATCATGCTTGCGGACGTATTTAACGCCGACGTAACCGATGTAAGAAAGCTTGTCGGCAAAAAGCAAAATGGAAATGCCGGCGATGGCCAGCGCGAACCAGGTGAACATCGGATGAGATGTCTGCAGGAAGATGCCGCGGTCCTGCATCCATAGCCAGAGAAAGTTGCCAACGCCGGCCGAGGCCGCGATCAGTCCGGCGAGAAGAAAGATGTAACGCGACCAGTCAATGCCGAGCGTGGCGGGCGTAAGCTCAAGCCAGGCATCGATCAGATGCTCTGCCTTTCCGACAAAACCTTCGGCATGGGCGGCGTAAGATGCGGCGTTGATGCTGCCAACGGATGTGGCAGCGATGATGTGAGTGGGAACCTGCGCGTCCTGAAAAGCCATGAGCACGCCGGCTTCATAAGCGCCGCGCGCGCCGCCGCCGGAAAGGACCACACCCACGCGGGACGAAAAAGCCGCCGGCCTTTTGGCCGTGGCAATGGTTGCGCGGAATTCTTCGCGTAGAGCATCCAGCTCCGCCAGTGCGGACGAACTGCGTGGCTTAGGAAGACTGATGGGCATGGTTCAGGCACAGCTTAACCCAGCTTGAGGTAAAAGCCTATGCGCAATAGTGCTGCTCCGAGTGGAGCAGACAGTCATGTGCAAACGTGGCGAATAAAAAACCCGCCGGACGGGAAATCCGGCGGGTGAAGAAGCAACTTGCCCGGAGGTTAGAACCTGAAGGTAAGTCCGAAACGCACAATGCGGTTGCCCAGGGCATTGCCAACCACGTCATTGGTCACACTGGGATCGGCAAAGCCCACAAATGGGGCCTGCTGGGCCCGTGTGAGCCCCACGTCTTCAATGTTGGGATCGATGCTCTGGAAGTTAGGGTGATTGAACACATTCTGGAACGTGGCGTTAAATTCCAGGCTGGCGCGTTCGTTCATTTTGATGTTCTTGAACACGGCAAGATTGGCAATGTTGCTGGGCGCGTCCTGTGAGAGGTTGCGGCGCGCGCCAAACGGAGTGCCAAAAATGCTCTGCGCGGTTGAGGCGTTAATGATGTAACGGACCGTGTTCTGCTGGATCGGCGTTCCATCAACGCCGCTCTGAACATCCTGGTTGAAAGTGACGAGCTGGTTCGCCGGCAGCGTGCAAGAGCTGCCAAAGAATCCGCAGGCGTCACCGGCAAAAATTCCCACGGTGTTGGCGGGAGCGCTCAGGCTGCCCACGAATGGACGGGCCAGATCGACTCCCACGTTATTTGCCAGCCATGTGAAGTCATAGTTGTTGCTGGGAGCGGTTAAAGCAGCTTCAGCAAAGGTTTGCAGCGGCGTGTAACGCTGGCCAGACGCCCATATGTAGTTGGCTGAAACAGACCAGCCTCCCAGCACATGGCCGAAAAGTCCATGCTGGCCCGTGAAGAAGGGTAGTTGTTCCGTGGCTGCAATGGAGAATTGATGCGGAACATCCAGGCCGGAGAAGGAATACTCGCCGCGGCCTGTGTCCCACGGGTTCTGGGCAAAGGCGAGCGTATTGCCTGCGACTCCCGAACTGAAGATTTCGCTTACGTTATCGAGAGTACGGCTGTAGGTATAAGCAGCACGCACGCCGAGCTGTTTGAAAAGATTGTTGGCGCGGAACTCGGCTTGCAATCCGCTGTAATTGGAGAACCCGCCGTTGTTACGCTCCAGCACCAGGCCTTTGGAACAATCGGCACGGCCCAGCGCGGGGTTTGTTGTCTGTCCCGGACCAAGCAGCACCTGCGAACTGGTGCAGCCGGTGAGTCCGGCAGGCGCGGTGGAATTGCCGGTAACAATGGGATTGCCGTTCACAGTCTGGAAAAGGTTATAAGCGTGATTGCCCACGTAACGCAGTTCCATGGCGGAGTTGCGGGTAATTTCACGCTCCAGACCAAAATTCCAGCTGTTCACTTTGTCCGGACCAAAGTTGTTAGAGATGGTTACTTCACCAGCGCCGAGGCTGCGTGGATCGAAGACCAGCTTCTGCAACTGCGGAGAGAGCTCAGCCCTTACGTCCGGACCAAACGGATGCGCAGGCAGAATCATGCTGGGCGTGATCTGCGAACCGGTAAAGGTGTTCAGGAAAACCACCGGAGCGGAGTTGGCGATGTTGAGATAGATGTTGTAGAAGGGCGGATCATACAGCAACCGGTAGCCGCCGCGGAGCACGGTTTTACCATGCCCGGTCAGGAAGCCTCCCCAGCTTGGCGTATACGCAAATCCAAAGCTAGGCCCGAAGCTTTTGGTTGGGGCGTCGAGCTTGGGAGAGGTGCGCTCTGAAAGCGGAATGTCCTGACGCCAGAACGCGGTAGCCGGATTGCTTTCACGCTGGGTCGTCAGGTCGTTGAACAGATTGGCCGGCTGTCCATAATAGGTCCAGGTCAAGCCGAGGTTCAGAGTGAGGTTCTGGCGGATTTTCCAATCATCGCCGGCATAAAGGAAGGTATCATGCTCGCGGAAATCCAAAGTCGGAGTTCCAGCGGCAATGCGAACGCGATTGGGCGTGTTCGCGGCGAATGCCTGCCAGTCTGCAAAGCGGAACGCGCCGTTGAGGTTAGGCAGGAACGTGTTAGGCGAACGCTGATATGTATAGTTCACGCCGGCCTTGAAGGTATGCTTGCCCTTGACCCAGTTCAGGTTGTCCTGCCCTTGCCAGGTGTTTACGATGCGCCCTTCAGGAAACACGCCGTTCAAACCGAAAGGCAAGAGACTCTGGTCTGTGAAGGTGGCACGAGTGATGGCCTGATCAACGTTGGTGTCCGACGGCACGGTGCCAATGGTGTTGGTGGCAAAAACAACATTCAAGCGGTTGAAGCCCGCACGCAGTTCATTGACTATGTGCGAACTGAAAGTATGGGTATCGCTCAACAGGATCGCCTGGCTGAGCGCGGGTACGCTCACAGGGAATCCGGCGGCAGCATCGCCCGTATCAAGGTTGAAGTTGTTGCCGCGATTGAACAGGTAGCGTGCCGTGATGGCGTCGCCGCCCAGTTGCCAGTCCATACGCGTAACCCAGTTAAAGTTGTGCGTATGTGTGGGCAAAGTACGTTCCACGCCGCCCAGCTCTACTCCCAGGCACGATGGATCGCTATTGTCCATGAAGGTGCCGAAGGGCGTGGGATTACCCGAGGAGATTGCGTATGGACCAAAAGACTTTAGCGCCTGCAGGCTCTGGCTTCCGGGAAAGCATGCGGAAAGCGTGGCTATGCCGTTGGGCGTCGGCACATTGCCGGCGCTGGTATAGAGGCTATTTTGCGAGATGAGTTGCTGGTCGAATCCGCCGAAGAAAAACAGCTTATTCTTAACGATGGGGCCGCCGATGGTGAACCCGCCAAACTCGTCATTGGCGCGAGGAATCGAAGTCAATGGATTACCGTTTGCGTCCGTCGCGAATCGCTTCTGAAAGTTGGTCATCGAGTTGAGGACAGTATTGTTCTCATGCTCATAAATACTGCCGTGCCAGGCGTTGGAACCTGACTTGGTAATGATGTTCACCACCGAACCGGCATTGCGCCCGTACTCCGGACCAAACTGGCTGGTGACCAGAATGTATTGCTGGACGAACTCTGTGTCCGAAACAAAAAGTCCCGGACCGCCGATGCTGTTGTCATTATTATTCTGGCCGTCGATCTGCTGGTCATTGTTGCGTCCGCGCAAGCCGTTCACGGAAAATCCAGTGCCGCCGTTGGTGTTGGAAAATCCATTGTCGCGCGCGGCAACTACGCCAGGAATGAAGAGAGCCAGGTTATCGAGGCCCTGATTCTCGGTGACGCCGGCAAACGTGCTCAACTGCGTTCCGGCAAAAGTGTTTGTCACCTGTGACTGAGTGGTCTCAATTAAAGGCGCGTCTGCCGTGACTTCCACGGCTGTGGTTACTTCGCCTACGGTCAGGGGAATCGCGCCCAAACCGCTGTCGCGTCCCGCAGCTACCACAATGTTGTTCTGAACGGTGGTCTTGAAACCTGTTGCGGTCATTTCGACTCTGTAAGTGCCAACAGGAATCAGGTTGAAGTGGAATGAGCCGGAACTATCGCTGGCAGTGGTGAGCGTGGCGCCGGTAGCGTCATTGATCGCTTTCACTGTTGCGCCGGACACCACCGCGCCCTGGGGATCCGTGACTGTGCCGGAAATAGATCCTTTAATAACTTGTGCCAGGGATGGTATCGCGCACAGCAAAGCTAGTGTCGCGATGGCAAGAACCAGTCGCTTGACTGGATGTTGATGATGATTCATGTGCTTCTCCTATGAAGCTGCGCCAATGCATTCACGGCTTGCGCAGTTGACATTCAGGAATGCAATTGCCATTCCAATGCACTCTGCCGGAGAAGCTGGTGCGCGCCTTGTGACGAAAGGCAAATCCGCAATGATGAAAAGTATGGAAAAAGTGTTCAGGAGAGCTCAGCGAAAGCCCGTAAAAATCGTGCTGCGACGCATCTCCGCCAAAAGTGATGAGATGCTTTCATTTTTGGAAAGCCACCGTGGCGCGATCTACACATTCTGGGAAATCTGGCTATGAATGCATCTACCAATCACTTAATGGTGCATTGCCCGAAATTAAGATCTAACTTCCCTGAAAAAATATTTGTGACCATTTCTCTCCCACTTCGTCTAACACGCCAGAGGAAGCGAGCCAGGTGTAGTGTATGAGCACATTAGAAGGCGCAGTAACCAGCGGCAGATTACCGATCAAGGAAAGCGGACGGACAGTGTTTGTCCCGCTTGATGAAGTCGAATACTTTGAAGCATCGGGCAACTATGTGCGTGTGCATGCGGGAGAGGCACACTATCGCGTGCGCGAGAAACTAAGCACCATGGAAACACGGTTGCCGGAGCGCGACTTTGTCCGTATCCATCGCTCCGTCATCGTGAACCGCAACCGCATTCATGAGCTGCGACGGTCATTCAGCGGCAAATATCTGGTGACGCTTGTTTCCGGCAAGCAGGTCACGCTTAGCCGCAGCCATCGCCAGCAGCTTTCCGCATTGAAGGAACCGTACTAGAACTCACAAGGCCAGAGAGAAAAAGGGCGCGCCCGCAAAGCGCGCCCTTTTGTTTGTTAAAAGCAGCTATCTGGAACTTGCCGCTTCCTTGGTTTTGGATTCGCGGAATGCTTCTCTCACGTCTGAAAGGAAGAGATTCGAGTTGTCATTACGCGGTCCCTGACCCATCAGCGTCTCATGGGACGAAACCAGCTTTCCGTAATATGCGCGGGTGGAATCATCATCCGGTTTCACTGCCGCGCCGCTCAGGTCAATACCAGCAAACAATCCTTTGGTGCGCGAGTACACGAGGATCTTATTTTTCAGCTTCCAATCAGTGCTGGCCTGCGCTTCACGTCCCACAGGGCCACCCGCGACTCCAGCTTCCGCCCCTAATTTGAATTGCGAAGACAATAGCTGCTGCATGCCCGCATCGCCCAGGAATACCATCACCAGATCCACCGACTCCAGGCCGATCTGGGCTCCCCACGTTCCACCCGTAATGGCAAAGAATGCAGGCTGGCTCCAGCCGTTTCCGGTGCGGCATGTGGCAACGCCACGACCATGATTTGCGCCAAAAACGAATCCGCCTTTTACCATGTCTGGAACCACGGCGATGCATTTGGCATCGGCCAAAACATCTTGAGGAATGGCGTTATCGGGCGCGCTCATCAGTTGTTTCAGATCGTCTCCGGCGTTGCGCAGCCGTCCCACGATCTGGGCCTGTTCGCCGTAGACAGTTTTGCCGCTGGCGGTTGTAGCCACGTGATGCTGCGAGCATCCGCCCATGAAAGCCAGGAGCGGAGCCGCTATGAGTGCTGCAATGATTTGTTTCATCTATTTTCCCCCTTGAACCACTTATTTATTAGGACGTAACTGGTGAATGGCCAAGTTGCATCAGGTACGCAGCTTGTCGGGGTTCCTCTCTTTTCTTTCTGCCGTTGCTGCCGGTTCTGCCGGCAGCAACTCACAAGCAGCAGCTTGCAATGTGAGCTGGTTGCAAGTTGCTGCCCGGTTATTCGCGATGTTAGTAGGCTTTGCCCTTTCTCTGGGCGCCATCGCCAGCAGCTTTCCGCGTTGAAGGAACCGTACTAAAGCTGCGCGCGATCATCCGTGGGCCGTGGTAAGGTTTTTCCTTTCCCGATCACTGCTGACTGCTATGTTTTTCAAAGACCGTGGCGCATTCCGCCCCCTGAGGCTATCTCACCTTACCGGATCTTTGGGACGAATAATTGTGAATAAGTTCATCGTTCTTCTCTCTTCAAATGTAAGAATCTGGCCGCAATGATGCACCTGAGTTCCTGCTGATATCTGCTCGAACGCCAATCCTCAAACGTCCAGTTTCCGTTGGCTAGAAATCGGTACATTGGCCAAAAAGCAAATTCGAGCAACCCCGAAAACTAAGTCAGAGCAAGCGGGAAAGGTCAGGCTTCTCGTTTTTACGCGCCCTGTTTCGGGGGAGTGGCTCGGCTGGTAGGGCACCGGGTCCCGGGATTTAGGTTGCTCTACCCCGGCGCTCCTCGTTGGAACTCCTTGCAATACCAAAACTTTTCCGCGTGTGGAAAGCTGTTGAGACGTGATGCTTTCAGAGCTACATATTCGACTGCAAGTACGTCAGGCGCACGAAGCCCGCCTCCAATTTCACTCAAAATAAGCAACAACAGACTACTATCCGCTGACCATCTGGGTTTGTACCAGAGGGGCTGGCTTGACTACTTTTTGTCGCGTCGGGCATTCAGGATCACTATTTATTGATGTGTGGGTTTCAACCATGCTCCTTGATTTGGATTAGTGCTTTTTAAGATTACCCATATATCGTTGCGCGCCCCCGCAACAGATTGTGACCAGTGTCACAGATCGGCATCAAGGCTAGAAGTTAAATTGGGACGCACACTGGTGAATTGCTAGACATGAAAGGTAAATATCAGGTAAGCATTATGAGACTATGGTTTAAAAGATTCTTCTGTATATTCGTCGTCAGTACGGCTTTTACCGTCTCCGGCGCGATGGCCCAGACGCAGTCCTTCAGTTTTGGCAATGGACTTGGAACTCTAACATATAACGTGAACGGCGATACAGAGCCATGCACAGGATTAAAAGGGTTTGAGGCATTTTTCACAGACTGGTCATTTAGTAATTTTAAATATATTGCAAGCGACAATACAACATATCAGCTCAGCGGATTTACGAGCTATGTCGACGGCCTCGCTCGTGCGCAAGGAAGCTGCCCGGCTACCTACGCTGGTAGAACCATTACTGCGAGCGGAAGCGGTTTCACAATGGTTATATCGCCAGGGCCGGGCTATGTAACCGCCACTATTAGCGTCCCTGGATATATCAATCCCAAATATGTGATAGTTGGGGTGATTTATGCTCCTCCAGGATCAAAGAGCTTTGTTGATTATTCGAATACAAACTTCGTAAGCAATACTGCATCCATAACAAATACTTTTATCAACAGCACAACGAAGACGGTAAAAATAACGACGCCCGGCAGCGGATTATCTGGCTTTTTCGGAGGAACACAAATACAAACGCAATCAACCACATTAACGCAGACATCTCAAACATCTTCCTCTGTTACATCCAGCTACACCAGCACCCAAGGCCTCAAGCTGTTCGGTCCGGGTCCCAATAATAACTGCGGTCCCCAGGCCGGAGACTACATTGGGGTAGATCATGATTGCGATCTGATCAAAGTATGGGTTAATCCCGTGATGCTTTTTACGTTAACAAATGACGACAGCGGTACTATTGTCCAATGGAACGGCTATGGCTTCAGCACGCTGGATACGACGGCGCCTATCCACATCGTGGATATTCTTGTAGGTTGTCTAAATGGGGATATCGCGACAAGCGATTCACGGTGTGCGCCTTCTCTCGGGGAATTTCAGCGCACTTGGGCGGCTGGCGAAAATTGGCCTTCAGGGCAAGGCCCTGGACTCACACAAAATGATCTGAACAACATTCTAGCCGCAGATCCATGGGGGCAGTGCAAACCAAGCTCACTGATCGGCTCAAGCACCTGTCCCACATATTCTGTCAATTCGGGAATTTTTACTCTTCTCCCGCCACAGTTCACGCTCTCCAATCTGCAGAATATTCCTTATACAGAGGGCGCGCCACAAACAACTTGGTCGGTTAGCACGACGAATTCGAATACCCAAGGGCAACAAAGCCAAACAAGCTTTTCACAAACCTATGGCGTCGAAAATGCATTTTCGGGGACAAACTTCCTTGAGGGGTTTGGGGCAAATGTCAGCATATCTCAGACATTGACATGGGTCTATGCGGTGAATAACCAGACCACGAACAGCATTACTTTCGCAGGTCAAGCAAGTATCATTGGCCCCGCCTGTAACGGCAATCCGTGCACCCCTCCTTATCCACCCAACCCAGCCCTTTATGGGACGGGTACGGAGTTTGACATATTCTGGGATCACTTTTTCGGAACATTCGTATTTGTTCCTTCCTCCTATCAGTGAGGCACTGTGTCAATGTAGGGCTTGTAATCCATAAAGAAAATAGAGCTGCCTTTACGTGCGGCGGGATCGGGAAGTCATCTCATCCCGCCGTTTACCGCTGGATCCGCCCTCTGATTGACGCCGCGAGGCAACTCGTACATCACCACGTGAATCCGATGCACCGAGGTGAATCAATGCGCTTGAAGTTCATATTCGCGATGGTAGTAGGCTTTGCTCTTTCTCTGGGAGCCATCGCACAACAAACCGACGAGGGAGTCAAGCAAGATACCAAAGATGCGGCCCACTCAACGGGCAAGGCCGTCAAGAAAACCGGCCATAAGATTAAAAAGGGCAGCAAGAAGGTGGTTCATAAATCGGCCGACGCCACGCGGAAGGGCGCTGCGAAGGTAGAAGATAAGAGCGCGCCGACGCCAACCCCGCCCCCACAGAAATAAAGCTCAGGGAGAAGCGGCCGTGTGGATTATTTCGGTTGACGGCTTACCGTTATCGGACTTAATATCCGCTTAGCCGCTTCGTCCGTGGCCCCCAATGCATAAACTTGCAAAGACTACCGTCCGGAAATCCGTTTCCGGCGAAGTCGTCATTCCGGACAAGCTCTACTTTCGCATTGGCGAAGTCAGCCGCCTTTGCGGCCTGCCCAGCTATGTGCTCCGCTTCTGGGAAACCGAGTTCAACCAGCTCAAGCCCTCCAAGAGTGGTACCGGCCAGCGGATGTACCGGAAAATCGACGTGGAGAACGTGCTGCGGATCAAGAAGCTCCTGTACGATCAGGGCTTCACCATAGCGGGAGCGCGCCAGCAACTGCGGGCGGAAACCAAGCGCAAACAGTCGCCTTTACCTTTCGCCGTCCCCACCCCCAACCGGGGCGAGTTAAAGCAAGTCCGGCAAGGGCTTAGAGAGATCCTGGGGATCCTCACTGCCCGTCATTAAGCGCAAAAAATTGCAGATAACTCGTTCTAACCAGTGTGGGATGAACTGCCATCGGGGCCAGTGACTTAAGATTTTCCTGCTCCAAAGGAAAGCTGAGCTGCATCCAAGAAAAGGTAGCTATAATAGTGGTAGCTCACCTTGCAGGCGTTCTTCGTCTCAATAAGGAATATAAAGGTCGATCTGATGTCGAAAAAGATCCAAGTTCTCCTCCTGACCAGCTCCATGTTGATCATCGCTTTTGTCATGATAGGCAGCCTGGGCGTACATGCCTCCGGCGCCAGCAGCAGCGGTGACGTAACCCTCAAACACATTGGCGTTTACAGCGAAGTGCTTTATCGCGTCCGCGCGGAATATGTGGAAGAGCCCAACATGAGCGCGGTCACAAACGGCGCGCTGCATGGCCTGCTGGAATCGCTGGACGCTGACTCCAGCTATCTCACTCCGTCTGAATACAAAGTCTTCAAACAGAAGAAGACGGAAGGCAAAGCCAACATTGGCGCTACGGTTTCCAAGAGATTCGGTTATGCCGCCATCATCTCTGTGATTCCGGGCGGCCCCGCCGACAAAGCCGGCCTGAACTCCGGAGACATTATTGAAACCGTGGAAGGCCTAAGCACGCATGATCTATCTTTGGCCGCGGTGAAAAATCATCTGGTGGGCGAGCCCGGCTCGCGCTTGGAATTGACCATTATCCGCACGCGCAAAATTGAACCGCAAAAGATCACGGTAGTTCGCGACGTTGTCGCTCTTCCGGCCGTAACTGAGACAATGGCTGCGGACAATACCGGCATTATCAAAGCCCAGGTACTGACCAAGGGCAAAGCCGCGGAAATTGCCGAGAAGGTGAAGTCCCTGCAGAAAAAAGGCGCCAAGAAGCTGGTGCTTGATCTGCGCAACAACTCTGAAGGCGAAGAAGAGGAAGGCGTGGCCGTGGCCAATCTCTTCCTGGGCAAAGGCACCATAGGGTCCCTGCAAGGCCAGAAGGTTGAAAAAGTAACTTACACTGCTGATCCTCAGAAGAAGATCACCGATCTGCCCTTGGCTGTGCTGGTAAATCGCGGCACTGCCGGCCCTGCGGAATTGGTGGCGGCGGCAATTCTTGATAACACCCGTGGTGACGTTGTTGGCGACAAGACTTTTGGCGAAGGCTCAGTACAGAAGCTGATTGAAGTGCCGGATGGTTCGGCGCTGATTCTCTCCGTGGCCAAGTACTACACATCGAACGGCAAGGTCATACAGGATACGGGCATCACGCCGAATATTGCGGTGGCTTCCAATGATGACATTGTTGCTGTCTCTGATGACGATGACAGCAGTCCGAACGATGAGCCGCAGAAGACGCAACCTAAAGAAGATGAACAGCTGCGCCGCGCGATTGAAGTCCTGAAAATGAAAACGCAGAAAAGCTAGAGGCCTCTCTAGTCTCCCAACAGGCGCGCCCTGCGCGGCGCGCTTTTATTTCGGCAAGAGTAAATGTTGCGTTCCTAGCGCATGTCCTGTTGTCATGCTGGGTCAGCAGGGGAACCATGCTATTCTGGCCTTGACCTCACCCCATGGACTCTCTTGCTGGACCATCGCTTGCTGAACCAGCGCCAGACAAAGTAGCTGGAAAACCGCTGGTGGGCAGAGTTGTGTTCAGCGTGCTGGTTCTGACAGCGGCGTTCCTGGGAACCACGGCGGGATTGCTGATTGTCTACTCCACTGACCTGCCGCAAATCAGCGAACTTGAACGCTATCGTCCCAGCACGATCACGGAACTTTATGACGATCAGGGCCGGCAGATAGGATCATTTGCCTTACAGCGCCGCGTGCTGGCTTCCTATGATGATTTTCCCAAGGTGCTGCGTGACGCCATTCTTTCCACAGAAGACAAGACTTTTGAAACGCACTGGGGCATCAACTTCTGGCGGGTCTTTGGCGCCACCTATCGCGACATAACGTCAAGCTCGCGCGCACAGGGCGCTTCCACGCTTACCATGCAGCTTTCACGCAACCTGTTTCTTTCTCCTGAGCGCCATTTTAGCCGCAAAGTGCAGGAAGCGCTTCTTGCTTTGCAGATAGAGCGCCGCTTCACAAAGCAGCAGATCTTCACGCTCTATTGCAACCAGATCTTTCTGGGACATGGAGTCTATGGCTTTGAAGCCGGGGCCGAATACTACTTCAACAAGCACGCAAAAGATTTGAAGCTGGAGGAAGCAGCGTTGCTGGCGGGATTGCCCAAAGCGCCGGTTTTTTATTCGCCGATCAATTTCCCTGAAAAGGCGCTAAAGCGCCGCAATCTTGTCATCAACAACCTGCTGGAAGATGGCAAGATCACCGCCGAAGAAGCCGGCCGCGCCAAGGCCACGCCCCTGCACTTGAACATACAGCCTGACCGTTCACCCGCCCCCAACTTTGTGGAAGAAGTCCGCCGCTTTCTGGAGAAGAAATACGGCGCGGATGAAGTGCACGAAGGCGGCTTACGCGTATATACCTCGCTTGATCTCGATTTGCAGAAAAGCGCCACACAGGCATTGCTGGATGGACTGGCCGCCTACGAGCGTCGCCACGGATGGAAGGGCCAGTTGAAAAACGTGATCCAGAACGGCGAAGGCATTGGCAAATATCAGGACGTAGACTGGCAAAAGCCTCTCGTCGTTGGAGATTATGTTCATGCTCTGGTAGTCGATATTGGGCTGCAATTCTGCAAGATCAAGCTGGGACGCAACTACGCTTCACTGGGACCGGCGGAGCTGTCATGGACCGGCCACAAGCTGCCCAGAAACATACTTGCCGTGGGCGACATTGTTTACGTAAAGGTCCTTGCTCTGTACCCGGATGGCTCAGCGAAAGTTTCTCTGGAGCAAGATTCCGGCGCGCAGGGAGCGTTGCTGGCCATTGACAACGCCACCGGCGATATCAAAGCCATGGTCGGCGGGCGAGATTATGATGCGTCAAAGTTCAACCGGGCGACACAGGCATCACGACAGGCCGGATCATCGTTTAAGCCGTTCGTTTATACCGCGGCCATTGACCAAGGAGCCGAACCGGACGACCTCATCATGGATGCGCCCACCACGTTCAATAGCGCGGGCGTTCCCTATGCGCCGCGCAATTTCGACCGCAAGTTTGAAGGCAACATCACGCTTCGACATGCGATGGCCGAGTCGCGCAATATTCCGGCGGTGAAATTGGCGCAGCGCGTCGGTATGCCAACCGTAGCCGACTATGCGCGCCGCTTCGGCATCACGTCGCCAATCCTGCCTTTTCTGCCCGTGGCCCTGGGCGCTGCTGATGTTACGCTTTACGAGCAAACGTCCGCGTACACAGTCTTTCCCAACGATGGGCTGCGCATTGAGCCGCGCTACATCCGCAAAGTAACCGACTACGAGGGTCACGTGCTGGAACAGGATTTTCCTGACGCTAAAGACGTAATCAGCCAACGCACGGCGCGGACAATGGTATCGCTTCTTGAAGAAGTGGTGAAGCACGGCACCGCAAGCAACGCAAAGAAACTCAACCATCCCGTGGCGGGCAAAACCGGCACCACCAATGATTACACCGACGCATGGTTTGTGGGCTTCACACCCAGCCTGACTTGCGGCGTGTGGGTAGGGTTCGATGAAAAAAAGAACCTGGGAGAAAATGAGACAGGCGGACACGCGGCTCTGCCTATCTGGCTGGACTTCATGCGCGCGGTAGTTGCCGATCCTGCGCGGAAAAACGAGGCCTTTGCGGCTGTGGGCAGTGACAAAAAGAAAGCGGCAGCGGTTAAGCGCGCAGCCATCACGCCGCCTCGCCATGCCGGAGACGCGGAGGCCCACTGATTGCTGCGAAAAGTCATAAAATATTTTTTTCTTGGCCTGGTGCTGCTGCTGGTGTTTCTCTCCTCAGCGCTGTTGGCCATGCGCTTTGCCATACAAGGCCGAGAAGTGCAGGTGCCGCGGCTGGCTGGACTCACTCCTGCTGAGGCCGAACGCCTTGCCAATTCTGACGGCCTGGTTCTTTCCGTGGAAAGCCGCTTCTATAGTCCGTCAGTTCCCACCGGTCGAATCATTTCGCAATCGCCTGCGCCGGGCGCCACGGTGCGCCGGGGATGGAAGATTCGCGTGGCCGCCAGCCTGGGAACACAGCACGCCGCAGTCCCTAACCTGATTGGACAAAGCCAGCATGCAGCTGGGATCAACGTAAGCCGTCGCGGGCTGGAAGTTGGGACGGTCGCGACCATACACCTTCCCGGCGCGACCCCTGATACTGTGCTGGCACAGTCACCGCCACCCGAAGCGTCTGATGTGACGTCACCAAAAGTGAGCTTACTGATTGCCGCCGCGGACAACGGCCAGCGCTACGTGATGCCCAACTTTGTAGGAAAACCATTGGCAGACGCAAACATCGCATTGATTAAAGGTGGCTTTATCCTGGGCAAGGTGCTTCTTGTCAGCGGCAATGCCCCTAACGCTGCAGAGGCGCCCGGAATTATTATTCGGCAGTCTCCCGCAGCAGGACAGCGCGTGACCGCCGGAGCGGCGATAAGCTTTGATGTAAGGAAATGAAGAGTTAACCGCAAAGGACGCGAAGGACGCAAAGGGATTTAAAATAGTTTGGCAAGCCACGCTGTTGCGGCCCAGCACATTTTAGTTTCAGAGGTCCTTGAGATTCTACCCACCAGAATCTATGCACGAGACCAAACTCCAGAACCTAATAAAGCTTTCTCCGCGACTGAAAGTCGTGCCATGACGCGTCTCTCGAAAAATGGAATTATCATACAAACGTTAACTCACAATTGCGCTTTGCCATCTTTGCGCCCTTTGCGGTTCATATCTTTTCGAGGATCGCGGCGAAAAATCCATCACAAGGATGAACGCCAGGAATCGTCCGCAGAAAATCGCCACTGGTCAGTTCGTCAATATTCTTCCAGACCAGATCTCCCGATTCCTGCAAACGCTCTAGCTCGCTTCGTACCGGAATTATTTTGAATTCGGACCCGGTTGGTAAGCAGGCGGCGATTACCTGCTCGTTCTCTTCCGGCTCCAGCGAACACGTGGAATAGATAAGCCTTCCGCCGGGTGAAACATGCCGCATGGCCGCCTTCAGAATTGCGATCTGGCGCGATTGCAGATCGAGAAGATCATCCGGCTTGAGCTTCCATTTGATTTCGGGATTGCGCGCCAGCGTTCCCGTTCCTGAACAGGGAACGTCGGCTAATACACGATCGAAGTCCGCGCCGTAAGGCAGAGCGAGCGCGTCCGCGGTGATGACTTGGATGTTTTGCTGCGGAGCGAGTCTTCTCAGTAGAGTTGCACGATGCGGATGCAGCTCAGTAGCAATGATCTCAGCTTCAGGCAGGCGGGTAGCCATGGCGGCGGTCTTGCCGCCGGGAGCGGCACAGCAATCGAGTATCCGACGACCTTTGCCAACAAGCGCAGCCACCAGTTGAGAGCCTTCGTCCTGGATGGCGATATTTCTTTCCAAGACTTGCCCATCGCGGAACATTTGGGTGGCGCTAACGTCCCCGGAGGTCACGACTCGCGCCGTCGCCATCAGCGCGCCGGAGGCAAGCTGGACGCCCTGTTCGACCATCATGTTTTCGTCGTCTGGACTGCTCAAACGCAAGACGGTAGCAGGAATGCGCTGATCGTATTCGCAGATTTTCTGGGCAACTTCATCACCGAAAGATGAAGCCCATCGTTGTGCCAGCCATCTTGGGTGCGCCAGAGAAGAGGACAGATAATCGACGCCGCTCAGTCGGGACGCATGCGGATCATACGCCGCTGATTTGACCTTGCGCATCACTGCGTTCACTAGTCCGGTAGCCGAGACTTTCTTAGCCTGCTTGACCAGCTCTACCGTTTCATTCACGGCAGCGTGCGCCGGCACTCTTGTGAGGAACTGTTTTTGATAGACGCCCATGCGCAGGGCCGTAAGGACTTCGAAGTCGAGCTTGCGGAATGGCGTAAAGCTGAGACGAGCAATGGTTTCGTCGAGCACAGAGCGCCAGCGCAGAACACCCATGACGATTTCGGTTGTGAGATTGCGATCCACCGGAGAGAGTTCGTCAAGAAGCCCGGAGTGCAGAAGTTCGACCGCATAGGCCGACTCGCGCTCCACGCGTAACAATATGTTGAAAGCCGCGTTGCGCGCTGGAGAGACGGCCACGATCAGTCGCCCTTGGCTGGACCCAGCCATTCGGCCGCAGCGGGATGATAGCCGTTGATGAATTCCCGCGCGGCCATAACTTTCTTTCCTTCAGGCTGGATCTGCAATAGTTGCAGCACGGTGCGATGTCCGCAGCCGACGAAAAGCTTTTCATCTCCCACGCGCAGATCACCGGGCGCCAAGTTGGACGGCGTATCTTCGGGCCTGGCACTGATCAATTTCAAACTCTTGCCGCGAAACTGCGTGTAGGCTCCGGGCCACGGCTGAAAGCCGCGCAGGCGATTGTGAATTTCAGTTGCGGTGCGCGTGAAATCCGCGAGCCCATCTTCTTTCTTAAGAATCGGCGCGAGGGTGGCTTTGGCGTGGTCCTGCGGAACCGGCGTGACGCTGTTGTCTTCAAGGCCGCGCAATGTTTCTACGATCATATCTGCGCCCATTTCTGCCAGACGCGGCGCGTAAGTCAAAGCCGTATCTTCTGGACGAATAGCCATTTCTCTTTGCAGCAGGATGTCGCCTGTATCCAGGCCTTCATTCAACAGCATGGTGGTGACGCCGGAAACGGTTTCTCCCTGCGCGATGGCCCATTGCACCGGCGCTGCTCCGCGGTACTTCGGCAGCAAAGACGCATGCACGTTGATGTTGCCGTAGCGCGGCAGCTCCAGCATCCACGGGGGAATGATTCTGCCGTAGCCGACGACGATGATTGCGTCGGGCTGCAAGGCCTCAAGCTGCGAGCGAAATTCTTCGTTCTTCTTGATTTTTTCCGGCTGAATCACCGGAAGACCAAACTTCAAAGCCGACTGCTTGACCGGCGGGGCGGTCATCGCCATGCCACGACCCTGCGGTCGGTCGGGCTGCGTGACGACAAGTTGGATCTCGAACCCGGCGGCGTGCAGGCGCTCGAGTGACGGCACGGCAAACATCGGCGTGCCGCAAAAAACCAGCTTCATGCCCACTCGCCGGCGCGCACCAGCTTTTTGATTTTGCGCTTGATCAGGTCACGCTTGAGCGCGCTCACGTGGCTGATAAACAGCCTGCCATTCAGATGATCAATTTCATGCAGGAAGGCGCGGGCAAGCAGATCGTCGCCGGTCTTTTCAAACCAGTTCCCTTCTACATCCTGCGCGCGGACAGTCACGATGTTGGCTCGCGTGACGTTCTCACGGAAATCAGGCAGGCTCAGGCAGCCTTCCTGTCCGTTCTGCTTGCCTTCACGGCCAATAACTTCCGGATTCACCAGAACGAGTTTGGCGTTGGGATCTTCTTTGAATGTGGTGTCAATGACGGCGATGCGCTTGCCAATGCCAATCTGCGGCGCCGCCAGCCCAACACCGTGTGCCGCGTACATGGATTCAAACATGTCATCGACCAGCTTCTTCAGCTCAGCATTAAATTCTGTGACCGGTTCAGCAGGCCTTTCCAGCACCGGATCACCATAGACTACGATTGGATAAATCATTCGTTCTGCTAGAACTCCCGCAATTGTTGTTGATAGCCGGCAAAATTTCGCCGCGTTTCGACGATGGAATCGCCGCCAAACTTTTCCAGCGCGCAGCGCGCCAGGGTGAGCGCCACCATGGCCTCAGCGGCAACGCCGGCAGCCGGGACCACGCAGACATCGGAGCGCTCATACGCGGCTTTGACCGGCTCACGCGTGGCAAAATCCACCGAGCCCAGCGGACGCCGCAAAGTTGAAATCGGCTTGAGATAGCCGCGCACCAGAATGTCTTGCCCGTTGGAGATGCCGCCCTCAATTCCGCCCGCGTGATTGGATGCGCGAGTGAAGCCGGTAAAGTGCGCATCGCTGCTTTTGTTGTATCCAATTTCATCATGGACGGCAGAGCCGAATGAAAGCGCCGACTCAACGCCTGTGCCGATCTCGACGGCTTTTACTGCCTGCAATGACATTACGGACATGGCCAGCCTGCCGTCGAGGCGCTCGTCCCACTGGGCAAAGGTACCGAGGCCCGGAGGTACGTTGTGCGCGACGACCTCAAAGACTCCGCCGATGGAGTCTCCGGTGCGCAGCGCGTGATCGACTTCAGCTTTCATGCGCTGCTCGGAATCGGCATCTGCGCAGTTCAGCAGAACTTCCGGCTTGGCATGCAGCTCCTGAAGTTTTTCCCATGGCACTTCGGCGTTCGCCAGAGTGGCCTTGCCTACGGCGATCACGTGGCTGAGCACTTCCATGCCAAGCTCGCGCAATAGGAGTTTGGCGATTGCGCCAATGGCGACGCGCGCTGCGGATTCGCGAGCGGAAGCGCGTTCCAAAATGTATCGAGCTTCAGGAAAATTGTACTTCAGAGCGCCGGCAAGATCGGCGTGTCCGGGACGCGGAGATGCGACGCGCTTGTGCTTATCAGGATCGCCGGACTCCACCGGCAGCGACTCTTCCCAGTTTGCCCAGTCTTTATTCTCCAGCAGAATGGAAATCGGCGAACCAATCGTCTTGCCGTGACGCACACCGGAGAGAATGTGGGCCTTATCGGTCTCAATCTTCATGCGTCCGCCGCGGCCAAAGCCCTGCTGACGACGCCAGAGTTCACGGTTGAGAAATGCCAGATCAATGCCCAGACCTGCGGGCACACCGGACAGGAAAGCCACAAGGCCCTCTCCGTGCGATTCTCCGGCAGTAAAGTAGCGCAGCATGGGTCGAGATTCAGCTCTGCTAGGGGAAGTTCCCGGCAAAACATTTGATTGTAGCCGATCATTGTCTCGCTGCGCTTCACACCGCCATGAGTATCGCTTGGATTGTCCTCTATAGGCTTCTATAGGCTTCTGTCTCAGGCGGCTCGGCGCGCAATCCGGCCTCGCCCCTTCGTCTTAAAAAGATTAAGGATGTCGCTGCGCTCACACCGCTTGAGGGCGCATATGCCGGGTCAAGCCCGAGACGGTTGTGTTTTCAGTGGCTAAAGCCCAATCAATCTGAAAGCTTGACGGCACGACTAAAGTCGTGCCCTGACACTTGTCTTATATGCCGAAAGTTTTGAACCGCTGCGGTCTTCCCTCGCCTAAAGACAAAAGCTCGGTCTGGTCGCGTTTACGTTCTCATTTTTGCGCTTGCGGCTCGAACTCGTCCCGGATGGTCATGCAAAAAAAGGCGGGCTGACGAGGCCCGCCGAGACGAGAAGGGTTGCGAGGACATGAGACTTCGAGTGGCATTTCACGCCGATGGGTTATCAGGCGGCGTGACGGATCTTGCTGCGTACTTTGTCGCGAGTTTCGTCATCAATTGACGTCAGGTTGTGCTGCTCGCGGCCATGCTGCTCCGCTTTGCGCAGTACTTCATCCGGACTGGAGCCTTTCGCTTCCCAGGAACATCCGGTAAAGCCGGCGTCGGCGCAGCGGAATGAGTAATTTTCGTTTTCTTTATCAGTGCGGTTTGGCTGAGTGATATTGGCCATAATTTTCCCTCCAGAACTATTGTGCCGCGAATCCAGAGCTGAATGGGGCAAGATCGAAAGCTGCTGGTGAAAAATCGTAAGCAGCTGGATGGGCACAATAAAGCGTCACCAGACCTACATCTGGACGCAAGGAAAGCCAAAAATTCTTTGGTGGTGGCGGTAGGACTCGAACCTACGACCTACGGATTATGAGACCGTCGGGGCTTTTTTCTGAGGGGCTACGCCCCTCGTGCTGGGTTCGCGCAATACGGCGCTCACCCCAGGCGCTCACCCGAGCGACGGATGAAAATTGGAGTCATATTCTTTGGTGGCGGCGGTAGGACTCGAACCTACGACCTACGGATTATGAGACCGTCGGGGCTTTTTTCTGAGGGGCTGCGCCCTCGCGCCGGGTTCGCGCAATACGGCGCTCACCACGCGCGCTCACCGAGCGACGGATGAAAAATTGGAGTCATATTCTTTGGTGGCGGCGGTAGGACTCGAACCTACGACCTACGGATTATGAGACCGTCGCTCTAACCACCTGAGCTACACCGCCAAAAGGTGAGGGGAAACGGGACAAAAAACAAGCTGCGCGACCTGGCGTCGGCAGCAGATTTGATTGTAAAGTCGTTCGATTTCCGATGTCAAACATCACCCGTATCTGGGTGATCAAGCTGTCTGTGTAAAACATTTGGAGAGCGCGATTTTTCCATTTCAGGTTGAATCTCTGGAGAATGGAGTAAAGAATTCGGTCCCCGCTCCCCGCGTTGACGAACCAGACCATAGGCCGGGTGCGGCTCCGGACTTCCACGAAGCAGCGCTCAATGAAGTTGGTGGTTCGTTACTTATTCCACAGGGGCCGGGCAAAACAAAGAACAGAAGCTGCGGGAAGCAACCAATGCATGTAAGTACTCAGGCATGCCTTCGCCACAATCCGCCCACGACCGAGGGCGGTGGCGCACGAGCATTCCCCAGGCACTTAATTACTTAAGTACTTTAGAATCCTGGGGGATGGGGAATCGGGCGGAAGTCATGTTACGATAACTTTCCGCAATGTCCAACCTGGCACGTGATCTCCGATACGCTTTAAGGGCCTTTGGCAAGAGTCCGGCATTTATCGCGGCTGCCATTTTGTCATTGGCCATTGGCATAGGCGCCACGACGACCATTTTCAGCATTACCAGCGCGTTGCTCCTTCGTCCCCTGCCGTATAAAGATGCTGACCGCCTGGTGATTCTGTGGAACTCGTCGCCAGGGCTGGGAATCCCGCAAGACTGGTTTTCCACCGCGCAGTATCTTGACATCAAGAACAACAACCACGTGTTTGAGCAGGTGGCCGTGGCCGTGGGCGGCAATTACAACATTACCGGCGATGGCGAACCGGAACGAGTGGGTGTGATCCGTGTGAGCAGCAACCTGCTGCCGATGTTTGGCGTGCGTCCCATCCAGGGCCGGCTTTTTAATCCGGATGATGACCTCTATGGCGGCCCCAACGTTGCGATTCTTGGTTATGGAATATGGGCGCGCCGGTACGGACTAGATCCCCACATGGTGGGCAGGCACATCATTATTAACACTCACCAGTATGAGATTGTCGGGGTCTTGCCGAAGGACTTCTCTCTTCCGCGAGAGGTCCTGCCAACACTGGATTCCGCGGAGCATTCCGACCTGTTTCTTCCCATGCCGCAGTTTCCCACTTTTGCCACGGACCGCGGGTATGAGGGTTACAACGTTGTTGCCAAGCTCAAACCCGGCGTGACTCTTGAGGAAGCACGCGCCGAGATGAACACCATCACGGCCCGCCTTCGCCAGGACCATCCGGACGTCTATCCACCCAATGGGGGGCTCACGTTCATTATTCTGCCGCTGCTGGAACAGGTTGTGGGCAATGTACGCCATACTTTGTGGCTATTGCTGGCGGCTGTTGGATGCGTGCTGCTGATTGCATGCGTGAATGTTGCCAACCTTTTGCTTTCACGCGCCGTAGGACGGCAAAGAGAAATCGCGATCCGCACGGCCATGGGTGCGACCACGCGTCACGTGATGCGCCAGTTGCTGACGGAAAGCATGCTGCTTGCGCTTTGCGGCGGCGCGCTCGGCGTGCTTTTTGCGTTTATGAGCATTCATTGGACGCATGTGCTTGGCCCCAAAAGCGTCCCGCGCCTGGATGAGATCGGGATTCGCGGTGACGCGCTGTTGTTTACCCTCTTCATCTCGGTGGCATCGGGTATTCTCTTTGGCCTTGCTCCGGCGTTGCGGATGACGCGTGTTGATATGCTCGCCAGGCTCAAGGATTCTGAACGCGGTTCGGCAGGCGCAAGCGCGATGTGGGGACGCGGCAACAATCTGCGCCGGATCCTGGTCATTGCTGAATTGTCCATCTCCGTGGTGGTGCTCATTGTGGCCGGACTGCTGCTCCGCAGCTTTATCCTGCTGCAACTTGTCGATCCCGGATTTAATCCTTCCAATGTCTTGACGGTGGAGCTGGCGCTGAGCGGCGACAAGTACAAAGATCAAAAAGCAAATCACGACACCTGTATCCGATTTCTGGACAACCTGGAGCACCTGCCGGGCGTGACCTCCGCCGGTGCTGTATCTTCCCTGCCTCTGAGCGGTATGCTCGCGTGGGGGCCTATTATCGTGGAAGGACGCGTGCCTCCGCCGGGGGAAAAATTTATCAATGCCGATGAGCGCGTTGTCGCCGGCCATTATTTTGAAACCATGCAGATTCCGCTGCTCAAGGGGCGTTACTTTAACGATGAAGACACCATGGACAAACCGCGTGTTGTGATAGTGGATGAATTCATGGCCAGTCAGCTCTGGCCCAATCAAGACCCCCTGGGCAAGCGCATCAGTTTCACAGACCTGAAGGCCCCGCCGGTCTGGGCCACCGTGATTGGCGTGGTTGGCCGCATCAAACAAGAAACGCTGGATTCTGATTCACGCCTTGCGTTTTATATGCCGCACGGCCAGTACATCAGCCGATTGCTAAATCTGGTGGTGCGCACAACCACTGATCCCGCATCTCTCACGTCCGCTATAAACCATGAACTGCATGAAGTGGACCACGATCTTCCGCTTTACAACGTTGTCACCATGGACCAGCGCGTCGCGGACTCTCTTGCACGACGGCGCTTCACCGCTGTTTTATTGGCGTTGTTTGCGGCTTTCGCGCTGGTTCTCGCCACAATCGGCATTTACGGGGTCATGGCCTATCTTGTGAATCAAGGCACGCGGGAAATCGGCATCCGCATGGCGCTTGGCGCCACGCAGCCCACCGTGCTCAGGCTGGTGGTGAAGCAGGGCATGACGCTGGCTCTTACCGGCGTGGCAATCGGCATGGTCGCCGCGTTCGCTTTCGGTCATCTTATCAGCGGTCTTCTCTACGGCGTGAAACCAACTGACCCGCTCACGTTCATTTTAGTTGCCGTGCTCCTGACGATCGTTGCCATGGTTGCCAGCTATATCCCAGCGCGCCGCGCGACGCGCATCGATCCCATGGTTTGCCTGCGTTGCAGTTAAACAGCTACTCGTCATATTCGCTTGATCCCTGCACCCAGATAAATGACTGCAAGTCGATCATGTCCCGCGGGCCAAGGTCCGCAACATCGTCCCGCACTGTAGCGACAAAATCCAGACAGCTCGCATAGGTCTTCCATTCCGGCCGCGACTGATAATGAAACGGAAAGCCATATTCACGGGCAGCGGTTCGCGTGACGTTGGGCTTAAGGAAGATGTGCTTTTCGGGCTGCGCCAGAAAACCGAATACGGTCACAATGGGCCACGTTAAGACGCGCGTCTGCTTGCGTGGCAGCCTCGCCACCACATCGCACCATCGCTCAAACCGCTCCTGCATCTTTCCCTTGCCGTGGAGAAAGTCATACAGCCCGATGGCAAACATGCGCGCACCCGCGTCCGATTTTACGGCATCGCGCAGCGCCATCTTCTCGAATGAAAAAATCAGGTTTGTCCGCGCTTCAATCCTTACCGCGCGCAACGCGACCTCAGCATAATTGCCTTCGCGCAGCAATGCTGAGTAAACAGCCTGATTCAGCATGCGGTCCCATTCGCGATTGGCATTCCATTTGTAATCGCGTTCCCACGCGAGATACGTTTCATCCTCGAAACCGCCTGGAAAGAAGCGCAGAAATTTTTTGCGGCAACGCCTGGCTTCCGGTGAAATTTGTTCTCGATGAATTGTTCTGGAGCGAGGCTGAGCTAGTGCAAGGTTGCTGGCGCGCATATGGTAAATCCTTGACTGATTGGATTCATTCGATGCTGCGCAGGTTTGGCGACAATCGAGGGCTGCTGCTTGGGGGTAGCTATTTGTGGAGAGGCGCTCGACGAGATTCTCGCCGCGAAGAGCATAAATCCAAAATCAACGACAGTCATCCCAGAGGATCCGTCAGGAGGCCGCGCTTTCTTCAGCAGACTCATAGGACCAGAGGGACCTGCTCTATGATTTTGTGGCACAGGCACTCTTGCCTGTGACCGTTTCCTGTAGCAGGATATTTAGGCACAGACAGGAGTGTCTGTGCCACTAATTAGGGCCCAAGAAATGAAGCACCCAGACACCGAAGATGCACCGCTATAAAAGAAACCTGCCGCACATCGAAGCGTTCAATGCAACCTACTTTGTGACTTTCCGCGTCTGGACATATCCGTATCTGCCTCCGGCTGCGCGATCAATTGCTCTGCGGCATTGTCTTTTTGAGAATGGAAGAAAAATTGAATTGCACGCATGTGTGATCATGCCAACCCACATTCATCTTCTCTTTACTGCGCTGGAAGACGAGAATGGTTATCCGTTTTCTCTTGCTGAGATCATGAAAGGGATCAAAGGAGTTTCAGCACGCAACATCAATAAATTGCTGAATAGACGTGGTCAGCTCTGGCAGGATGAATCATTTGACAGAATCATGCGTGCTGGAGAGTTTCAGGACAAGTTGGAGTACATTTTTGCCAATCCGATTAATGCTGGACTTGCTAAGCGGCCCGGCCAATACAAATGGGTTTGGATGCAGAAAATCGCACAGGCAAGAGTGCCTGTGCCACAAGAATCTACCTCGAACGCCTCCAAGCCCAAATAATCGCAGCCGCTCTGATTCACAGCAACGTCGACACAAAATCGAGGGACCTGCTCTGCCTCAGCTCTGGAATAAGAAGATTCCATTAGTCTGGCGAAATCTGTCGTTCGCGACTGGCTAGTCGGAGTGGAACAGGGTCTGAGAGTTTTCTCCACATGGGCTGCGTTAACGCAACAATGATGCTTCAGGGTTTCGTTTTATAAAACCCCTCACTCCCAAATCCAAACACCCGATTTGATCGCGCCCGATAATTCTCCCACGCAATGGCCGCGGCCAGTTCCACCAGTTGCGGAGTTGAAAACCGCTGTTGCAGCCGCTGGCGCAGTTCAGGAGTCACCTTCGCTGGTGTCGCTGTAATGGCGTCCGCCAGCTCCAGCACCAGTTTTTCGTCGGGAGAAAAAAGGTTACTTTCCGCGTACCAGTTCAGGTTGCGGATCTGATCGTCACTCAAGCCTGCGCGTCTGCCACCGGCAGAGTTAATGTCGATTCAAAAAGGACATTCCACCAGCTTGGCCGCGCGGATCTGGCCCAGCACTTTCAGCTTGGCTGGAACCAGGTTGGTTTTCTCCAGCGCCATGCTGAACTTAGTGTAAGGAATCAGCACGTCAGGGTGCGTGGCGATTGTTCCGAGCGGAGCAATATCTTTGCCCAGGCGCTTGCGGGCAAACTTGCAAATCAATGAGACCTGTAGCTTTTTAAACATTATCGATCAGTGCAGTATTCCCAGCTTCTCCATGGGCCAATAGCCAAAGACGGCTTTGCCGTAGATGTAGCTTCGCATTACCGGGCCAAAATCGCGGCTGTCATTGGACATGGATCGATGGTCGCCCAGCACAAAGTAGGAATTGCCGGGCACCACAATGTCTGAATAGGAGCGGGCATCCAGGTAGTCTGAAGGCACATAAGGCTCTGAGAGCTGTTCATCATTCACGTAGACATGTCCGTAAGCTATTTTGATGTGGTCGCCGGGCAGCCCGATCACGCGTTTGATAAAACTCTTGCGCGTATCGCGTGGATAGCGGAACACGATAATGTCGCCGCGTTCAATGCTCTCCAGTCGGTACACCAGTTTGTTGATAAAGATGCGCTCCTGGTCTTCCAGGCCCGGCTCCATGCTGCCGCCTTCTACTTTTACAGGCTGATACACAAACAGGATGATGAAGAATGAAACCAGCACGGAAAAGAACAGGTCCCGCATCCAGGTGCGTAAAGTTCGCAGACCACTGGATTCCGGCGCTGGCTGCTCCGTCTGTACCTGGACTGTTTCCTGCTGTGGCGTCTCCACTTAAGGTGGCTCCGTTTCCTGATTACCTGATTATACGTAGTTCCAGGATTGCTGGTATCTATTTCAGTAGCTCCTATTCTGGAGTAAAATAGCATCGATATGAAGCATTTTTTAAGTGTCCTCACTGTCCTTCTTGCCGCCGGCATGACGCACGCCCAGTTTGTGAACCAGGCCGCTGAAGTTCCGGCGTTCCATCCCGCGCCTCCCAAGGCCGGTACGACTCTGCCGCCCGTGCTCACACAAAAGCAGCTTGCGGACCAGGGCATGATCGCCCCTGCGCAGGTGGCTTCATATAAAGCCGCTGCCAAGGTGGGTTCGGTCCTGTATCAGATGCCTTGTTATTGCTATTGCGACCGCAACCATGGCCACGCCAGCCTGCGCAGCTGCTTTGAGGGTACGCATGGCGCGAGTTGTGGCACTTGCATGCAGGAATCGCTTTATTCTTATCGCCAGTCCAAAAAAGGCTGGTCGGCTAAGATGATTCGTGATGGCATTATGCGGGGTGACTATAAGTTGCTGGATCTTCAAAATCCGGAGCCGGTAAACTAACATTTGCATACTATTTGGTGCAGTTGACGCATGCGTTTTTTCTGCGTATAAAGGGCTGCACCCCTGAGCGGCTCTGTCGTTGTGGAATAGCTGGTTCTTCTGATTTCCACAGCGCGTTTTCATTGCTATTCTGACCTGAGCCGCAAGGAAACAATAGAATGAAGAAGAAACTGGCAGGTAACGTTAAGCGTTTGCCTGCTAAACCATTGAAATCAAAACCCATTAGGACTAGAAAGACCATGGCTGGCAAGAAACCACCTGCTCCGCCGCAAAAGCCGACGTTCAGGGAAGACCCTGGTTTTGCACAGGCTGTGCAAAATTATGAGGCTGCCGTCAAGGCCATGCAGGAGCACAAATTCGAGAAAGCCAAGACCCTGCTGGAGAAGATCCTCGCAGCCGGTAACCGCGAACTGATGGATCGCGCCCGCGTCCATCTGAACCTCTGCAATCAGCAACTGGCCGGGGCAGCCACCACTTTTAAGACGCATGAGGAGCACTTTGATTACGCTGTTTCTCTCCTGAATGGAGGCCAGTTTGATCAGGCCCGCACCCATATGGAGAAGATCCTCAAGAGCAATCCCAAGGCGGACTTTGCTTATTACGGTATGGCCGTGGTGGATTGCCTGACCGGCCAGGTTGAAAGCTCGCTCAAGAATCTGGGCGAATCCATCCGGCTGAATCCGCAGAACCGTTTCCAGGCCCGGAACGATTCGGATTTCCAGAATATGGCTGACGATCCCCGCTTTACTGAATTGCTCTACCCTGAGCCTACTGACCTTCCGTCTTCCAACTTCGACCAAAGGAAGCGCTAGCGCAACGCGCATGCCGCCGCCAGCAGAGCAGAATCGTGGCCGCTCAGCTCGCGGGATTCGTGTTGTCGCCATCGGCGGCGGCACCGGCCTTTCCACCTTGCTCAAAGGCCTTAAGCAATACACAGTGCGCACCGGCGAAGTTGCTCCCGACGGGCCCTACATATCAGATCTCACCGGACTGGTCACCGTAAGTGATGATGGCGGCTCCAGTGGACGGCTGCGTCGTGAGCTGGGCATGCTGCCGCCCGGCGATGTCCGCAACTGCCTTGTCGCGCTCTCTGAAGACGAGAACTTTCTCTCCAAGCTGTTTCAGTTTCGCTTCTCCAGTCCTGGCGACCTTGAAGGACATAACTTCGGCAACCTGTTTCTGGCCGCGCTCACGGCCATGACGGGTGACTTTGCCGTGGCCGTTCAGCAGGCTTCGGAAATCCTGGCCACCCGCGGACACATCCTCCCTGCCACCTCGGCCAATGTGCAGCTCAAAGCCATTATGGACGACGGTTCGCAGGTGCTGGGTGAGACAAATATCAATGCCAGCCAGCGCCGGATCGTTGAACTGCAGATTGTGCCGGCCAATCCTGAGCCTTTGCCGCAGGCATTGGCGGCCATCGCCGCTGCCGACGTCATCACCATGGGCCCGGGCTCGCTCTTCACCAGCCTGGTCACGAATCTTCTGGTTCGCGGCATTCCTCAAGCTATCGCGGCCTCGCCCGCCGTCAAGGTCTTCATCTGCAACCTGATGACGGAAGCCAATGAAAGCTTGCACATGAAAGCCTCTGACCACATCCGGGCCATTTATGATCACTCCCCGAGCAGGATTTTTGATTACGCCCTGGTAAATACGGTCCCTGTTTCAGCGAGCATGAGAGAGCGCTATGCGGAAGAGCATGCCGAGCAGGTGGAAGCTGATATTCCTGCCATTGAGGCGCTCGGCGTCAAGTGCATTCCCGGCAACTTCATCATGGAAAGCCATTTTGCCCGTCACGCCACTGACCGCCTATGCCAGGAACTGGTGCGGCTGGCATATTCCGCCCGTCGCTCCCCCGAACTGGCCCGGCAGGCTTTAAGATGATGGCTTGATGCCTAACGTGAAAAACAACGGTAATCCTGATTTCGCCATAGTAATCATGGCAGCGGGGAAAGGTACGCGGCTCAAATCCAGCCGCGCCAAAGTCCTGCATGAAATCGCCGGCCAGCCTCTTCTGGCGCATGTAATCAAGGCTGCGCAGCAGATCGTTCCCGCCCAGCACATTTTTGTCATCGTCGGCCATCAGGCTGAAAAGGTGCGCGCGGCTGTTGCTCCCTTGGGCGTTCAGTTTGTCTTGCAGGCTGAACAGCGCGGCACCGGTCACGCCGTCATGTGCGCTCGCGAACAGGTGTCCTCATACCAGAACATCCTCGTGCTCTCCGGTGACGTGCCTTTGATCCGTCCTGAGACCATTGCTCAGTTGCGCGATTTCCATCTCGGCAAAAAAGCTGCCATGACGATTCTTACCGCTGAGCCTCCCGATCCCTTTGGCTATGGTCGTGTGATTCGCGCCGGCTCCAGTGATCGTGTGAAAGCCATCGTGGAGCAGAAGGCTCTGACCAAATCTCAGCAGAAAGAACGTGAGATCAATTCCGGCATTTACGCTTTTGCCACCAAGCCGCTATTTGCCAATATTGATCGCCTCAGCACGAACAACGCGCATCACGAGCTTTACCTCACAGATATGGCTGCGCTGCTGGTAAAAAGCAAGGCCACCGTGCTAGCTCTTAAAGCCTCCGATGCTGCTGAAGTCCTGGGCGCAAACACTCTGGCGGAGCTGTCATCTCTGGATGCGACCATGCGCAGGCGCAAATGCGCTGATCTGATGGCCGCGGGCGTCAGCATTTATCGGCCGGAAACCTGCACGATCGATAATGACGTTGAAATCGGCGCGGACACAATTCTTGAGCCTTTCGTGCAGATTCTAGGCCGCACGCGCATTGGCTCGGACTGCCGCATACGCTCTTACAGCGTCATCAGCGATTCGCAGATTGCTGACAATGTGCTGCTTCGTCCCGGCTGCATCATTGATCAATCCACCATTGCCGCGGGAGCGCAGCTTGGTCCGTACACCCATGTGCGTCCTGGAAGCGAGATCGGTGAGGGCGCGCATGTGGGCAATTTTGTCGAAATAAAAAAGACCCGCCTGGGACGCGGCACCAAAGCCAACCACCTCAGTTATCTCGGCGACTCGGATATCGGCGCAGACGTGAACGTGGGCGCGGGCACTATTACTTGCAATTTCGATGGCGTCAACAAACACATGACCGTGATTGAAGAAGGCGCTTTCATCGGCAGCGACTCCACCCTGGTGGCGCCCGTTCGTATTGGGCAAGGAGCTTACGTGGGCGCGGGTTCAACCATCACAAAAAACGTTCCCGCGGACGCTCTGGCCCTGGGCCGCAGCCACCAGGTCACCAAAGAGCGGTGGGCCAGCCATCGCAGGGACCAGCAGGCCAAAGCCAAGGCTGGAAAGTAAGCGGCAACAAGCATGTTGATTGACTTTTTTGCCCACCATTTCCGTGTTTATGCGTCTGATCACATAGACATTTTTGATAGATAACCCCGTCTGCGCTTTATCCCAGGAGGATTTTGAATGCGTCGCTTGTTTCTCGTGGTTTTCTTGTGCCTCTCAACATTTGCTTTTTCCCAGCAGAAAAGCGCTTCATCAGAAGAGCTGCCCAAGCTTGAGCATTTGAGCGCGGACCAGGTAAATCCGCAGATCGATCCCTGCACGGATTTTTACCAGTACACCTGCAGCAAATTTTTTGCCGCCAACCCCATTCCTCCTGACCGCGCAGGCTGGGGCGTTGCGGGCCCGCTGCAGCAATGGAATGAGACGGTGCTGCGCCAGGCGCTGGAAGCAGCCGCAGCCAAAAAACAGGGCCGCACAGCCGTGGAACAGAAGATAGGCGATTACTGGACCAGTTGCATGGATGAGACTGCAGTCGAAAGCTCTTCCGCCAAGGCCTTTCAGGCGGAGTTGAAGCGCATTGACGATCTCAAGCAGAAATCGCAGTTGGCTGACCAGATCGCCCACCAGCACTCCACCATTGGAAGCGCCTGGGCAGTCGATGATAACGCGACTTTCGCGCCATTGTTCGGCTTGTCCGCCATTCAGGATTATGACGACGCGCAAAAGACGGTCGCGCAGTTTGACCAGGGCGGCTTCTCACTGCCCGGACGCGAGTTTTATTCCAAAGACGATGCCAAGTCCCAGGAGATCCGCAAGCAATACCTGGCGCACATAGCCAACATGCTCAAGCTCAGTGGCGAGTCCCAATCACAGGCCACCGCTGACGCCGCCGTGGTAATGCAGATTGAAACCGAACTGGCCAATGCCGCCATGGACGTGGTGAAACGCCGCGATCCCAAAAATATTAACAACAAGATGACGCTGGCGGAGCTTCAGAAGTTAACTCCCTCATTCGATTTTCAGCGCTATCTCACGCTGGTGCACGCTCCCGCACAGCAGACGTTTCTGGTGACCTCGCCGGATTTCTTCAAGGGCCTTGAGCATGCCATTCAGCAGCATCCTCTCGCTCATTGGAAAGCGTATCTCAAATGGCAACTGGCACACGAATCCGCGCCTTATATGGGCAAGGCATTCGTGAATGAAAATTTTAACTTCTTCGCGCACACGCTCACTGGCACACCGGAGCTTTCGCCACGCTGGCGGCGTTGCGTACACTCCACGGACAACGCGCTGGGTGAAGCGCTGGGCCAGGCCTATGTTGCCCGCGCCTTTCCTCCGGACAGCAAAGAACGCGTGCTGCGCATTGTAAAAGCGATTGAGGGCGCCCTGGACCAGGACATCACCAACGTGAACTGGATGACCGGTGCCACCAAGAAGCAGGCCAGCGCCAAACTCCATGGCATCCTGGATAAAGTCGGCTATCCCGACAAATGGCGCGACTACTCGGCCCTGGAAATTAAGCCGGATAATTATCTGGAAAACGTGCATCGTGCCACAGCGTTTGAATACAACCGCTGGCTGCAAAAAATCGGCAAGCCGATTGACCGCTATGACTGGACCATGACGCCGCCCACGATCAATGCTTACTACGATCCGCAGTTCAACACCATCAACTTCCCCGCCGGAATCCTGCAGCCGCCTTTCTTCAACGCGAATGCGGACGACGCTACAAACTTTGGCGCTGAAGGCTCGGTGATTGGCCATGAAATCACGCACGGCTTTGACGACCAGGGCCGCAAGTTTGACGATAAAGGCAACCTGCACGAACTGGTGGACTGCCGAAGACGCCAAGAACTATGACGAACGGGGCAAGTGCATTTCCGACGAATACACCCAGGAAATTCCTGAAGCCGGCGTGAAGCAGAATGGGCTGCTTACCCAGGGTGAAGACACCGCGGACAATGGGGGACTCTACCTGGCCCTGATCGCGCTGGAGAATGACCTGAAGCAGCAGGGAAAAACGCTTGAAACCAAGGGCGACGACGGCCTGACGGAAGTGCAGCGCTTCTTCCTCTCGTTCGCCAATAACTGGTGCAGCCAGTTGCGGCCGGAAATCATGCGCACCGCGGTCCTCACCAATCCTCACTCGATTCCCAAGTACCGGGTCAATAACACCATCGCGAACATGCCGGAGTTCGCCAAGGCGTTCGGTTGCGCCAAAGGCAAGCCTCTGGTGCTTGAAAACGCGTGCCGCGTCTGGTAAAAACGCACGTTGCGCAATGCAGTTTGTGCCGGGTTGGCGTCAGCTCTCGATTTTGACGCCACCCGGCAGCAGACTTCGCCATCTCACATTCAGTGGGAGGTGGCGTATGGCAGAGCACAAAGGGCCCAGGATCGTTTCTCCAGCGGGGCGGCAGTCCGGCCAGGAAATGTGAGAGAAAAGCCCAAACCCGCACGGGGAGAGCAAAATTCTGGAAATGCCTATCCGTACGCAGCAGCGCAACGAAACGTCCGGCAAAAACATTCCCAAAGTTCCCAACACAATTGGCGGCAACCTGAATCCTTCAGTCGCGCATGACTTTGAGAAGCATGTGGTCAGCCCCAAAAACGCTGAAGAAAAACGTCCTCGCCCAGCTAAGCCGGCCAAGGACGTCAAGAGCAAAGACGCTTGAGCTGGTGTCGCTCGATTGCAAATTCGCTCATAAATTTAGCAGCGAAGGAACCCAGAGAATGCTTGGCGGGTGGGACTCGAACTCAACTAAAACCGTAAATTCAATGAGTTAGCCATCAGAGAATCGCAGCTTTATGCGGGTGGTCGATGTTAAACGGGCGAAACGGATTGTATTTGGATTGTTACCAACGGCATGCCCAGCGACTCGTATTCATTTATTTTGTTATCAAAATGTGAGATAATAACGTCGTTCGCGCCTTATAAAGCACACCCTTCACACATGCAACAACAGCAAGCTAGCACTATTGAAGGAACTCAGACCCTCAGCACTGAGTCTCTTCGCCTAACCGCGTTCCTCGCCCCTGCGGAGACCATTGCTCAACAGAATTGGTGGGCAGAACTGACCGGAGCAGAGCCTGAGTCGAGGACTTCAAAACCAGGTCGAGGTGAGTCGCAAGATACTGGTCCATGTGGTGAAGGAAATTTGGTTCTGTCCATCCAGCCAGGGCGCGTCGATTGGCTTCTCATCCCGCAACAGGAGAACGAGCTTAGGTTCGTTGGTCGATTTGCAGAAACGACATCGACATTTAGCGAATTGATGCTCAAGTGGTTAGCGTCCGCCCCACCAATCATTCGCTTAGGCTATGGCGCAACTGTTCACCAACCAGCGAACGATAGAGTTGAGGCCTATACTCTCTTGTCAAAGTTGCTTCCTGCTGTTCAGATTGACACCCACAATTCTGAGGATATTCTTTACCAGATCAATCGACCGACACAATCCAAGATCGTTCCAGGATTAAAAATCAATCGACTTGGCAAGTGGACAGCAACAATGTTTGTTGGCGTCAGATTGGATTTGGCCAAGGTAGCTTTTCAACAATACGGCGGTCCCAGATTATTTACCTGTCGTATGGAGTTGGATGTGAATACGGATGGGGCGAACATATCCCCGTTTGACCACGCGAATTTAACCAAGCTTCTCATGGAACTGCGGGACTTAACGTCCAACTTGGTGTCCAATGGAGATAGGCTATGAGTACTTCAACGACTGCGGGACTTCCTGATGGTCTCAAAGCCTATCTTTGGTCAGACAGATTCCCTTACAATGAAACATACTGTGGCAATGTTTCAGGGGTAGATAGAGTTACATTGATCGATACAGGAATGGCGGCGAAAACAAATGTCGCATTTTCCAACACGAAACAGGTATATGCGGTTATCGGCGCCCTACCTAACTCGATAGATAATGCTCCTTTGTTTTACGGCGGCGAGTTTGAAGAAGCAATAGCACAAACAACACTTAGTTTACGAACAGGTTGGGAGCCGTCCGTACTAAACCTTGAGCATGGTTCAGGAAAAACACAATTGTTCTGCCTGAATGCCGGATTACGTCAGGAATCCGTTGAAACCTTGTTCGGAAGCCCATCGGGTTGGAAGCCCGCTACACTAAGTTTTGGGTATGGGTCAGGAAAAACCCACATGTCCTACTTGGGCGACCAACTGTTTCAGGAGCCCGCTGAAACCTCTTTCGGAAACCTGACGGGCTATCTCAATGCTCTTCCTCAGGCTAAAGCAATAAGCAGCACTGCTCTGACAGTGAATCCGCGTGTAGAGACAAAATTCGAAGCAGCGTTCCAACGAAACAGCGACGAATATTTTGAGGATGGTGTAGAAAGCGATTTTGCGAGGGAGTTGGAAATGCTCGCCATTTCTAATCGTGATAGCGCAAGCAAAATTCTTACACGCTTGCTTGAAGCTGAGAATCTCGCGCCCTCTGTATGGGGTGAGGCTATGAGATGGCTGGGACAAACTCAAGCATTGCCTCGGGAATCTCGGGTACTCCTTCTAGCCAATGGCCTGTTTTCCTCTGCCCCTGCGATTCGAGATGGCGCAATTGTAGGCCTGGCATCGCTTCGGGATACCAGTTCACTGCCCTATCTCAGAAAGGCGCTCGATAGAGAGACATCCGATGAGTTGCGAGCAGATATGCTCACTCTCATTGAATGGCTCTCTCGATAGACTAGAGAAAGAAGCGTGTCGCGCCTGCTCGTCAAAATCAAAAGAGAGCGTTGGTTAAAGGGCCCACGACCGCCATATCTCGAAATGGGCGACGTTCCTGGCGACTGCCTGCAAGACTTACGCATCAATGAGAACAAGCTATCAGTATGGAGTATCGAGCCAGACGATTCCAATCTGAAACGCGTAATGACCGCGCTGGCTGGCACCCATGAAATGATCACGACTTTCTATTTCCTAGTATTCGATGAGACGGTCGTCGCAAATCTTGGGCTAAAGATGACACCGACAAATGGCAATACAGCGGACCGCGACGCTAATCGCTGGCACCGCGATATTGTCGAATTGTCAGCGAAGAAGGCTCTTTTGCTTGTTATCGCTATCTTTGATGAGGCTAGGAGAGTGCCATTCTTTCAATCGGATGTGGAGATGTCATTACAAAATGCCATCTCCGCGGGCCATATAGATCCAAACAAACTCAATTCACGCCTAGCCTCGAAGCTGACAACCGTACTCAACCCGGCACAAAAGGCAAATACCCCTTCCGTGTCGGAATCGGGAACTAATGTCCCTACGTTATCAGTTGGCACCACTACCGCAAAGAAAAGTTCGCCACCTGCTGCCAAGAAAAAAGACAAGCCACAAGGGTTTATGAAAATGTGCATAGAAATTGCTTCTTTTTCACGTGCAGCATGGCGACGCTATCGAAATAACAAATCGTCGCAAAATAAAAGTTCTTGAGCCTGAGGTGTCGCTAGACTATCGCTGATGCCAGCCCCAAAGCCCGCAACAAAGCCTCAGGACGACAGAGATAAGCATTTTGTCCTTAACAGCATTTGTCGGCTATCTACAGGCCAGAGCCTTTGCGGTGAATCAACCTTCTCCAGCCGCCACCGCGATCCCCGCCTCATCCGCCGCCTGAACGATCTTCTCTCCATCCAAGAAGAGGCACTTCCCTGCATCGATCGCCAGGCACGTTGCGCCGACTTGCGCCATGGTCTCAATCGTTTTCAATCCGATCACCGGCACGTCAAAGCGCATGTCCTGATTTGGCTTGGCGACTTTTACGACGGTCAGCTTACGGCTTAGCATGGAGTCGCCGTCCACAGCAGCGCTCTTCATCAGCTCGCCGGCCCGGATGATCGTCGCGTCGGTGCCTTCCATCGCTTCCAGGGCCACGCAGGCAGCCTGCGCAATTACGACTGTCTGGCCAATATCGTACTGGGCCAGTTGGCGCGCCACCTGTCGGCCATACTCGATATCTTTCTGCTCGGCTTCACTTGGCTGGCGGCGCGTGAGTACTCCCGGTCGCGCCAGCAGTGGCTCAAGATAGGAGGTGGAACTGATCAGGTGAATGCCTTCATCTTCCAGCACCTTGGCTACCGCGCCGATCAAAGAGTCCGTGTTGCGCGTGCCCAGGGACAAAAGCACCTTGGCCAGCCGCCAGTCCGGCCGTATGGAGGAGAATATCTGCTTGTGCTTGACCTGGCCGGCCATGATCGCGGTGCTCACGCCTTCACGCTTGAAGAAGTCAATCAGCTTGCTCAACTCGCCCAGTGACATCCAGTGAACCGTGGCGGCGCCGCGGCTCTCAATGAGAGGAGAAGTTTCTTCCTTGATGGCGGCCACCACTACCTGAGCGCCCTGAGCGCGGGCCGCATCCAGCAGCAGCAAAGGAAAACTGCCATTTCCTGCAATGAGCCCGAGTTTTTGGCCCTCAATCATTTGGATCAGTGTATCAATTGCCTTTAATTCTTCAGTAGTAAGCTCACCTAACCCGCGCTGCCAGCATCATAACCAGAGAGTAAACATGCGGATAATTCCAGACCAGCTCAGAAGCAAGAACCTTGTCCCGTTCAAGAAGCGCCATGGCCGATACAAAATCCCCGGCATGACGTCAGAGAACGAGGTCTTGATGGACCGCGTGGACCCTGATTTGAGCCCTGAAGAGCAAAGCTACGTCCGCCATTATTTAGGTTATGCCGATGCTTTAATGCGTGGCGCTGAAGAAAATGTTGTATCGGAGAAGCGTGAAGCATCTGCGCCGGAAGAGGCCCCATCTGCAAAATCTGCACCGGCGGAACTGCGGCTGACAATGGAGCCCGATACTGGACTTACGAATGAACCCAATCCAGCCACAAAGGGCGGGTCAGTACGGGCAGCCTGAAAGTCTTTTTCTTATTTGATAACGCCGCGTTCTGAGTCTTCTATAAATCGAATCAGCATATCCACGTCTTCGCTGCGATCAGCTTCCGACCTCAATTTCTCCACCGCCTGCGAGGTGTTCAGCTTGGAGTTCAGCAACACTCGAAACGCATGATGGATCTTTTGAATGCGCTCTTCACTGAACCCCCGGCGTTGCAACCCCACTGAATTCAGGCCATAAGTTTTCACTTCGCGCGGCGTGGCGCACTTGGCAAAGGGCAGCACGTCCTTGGTAATAATGGTGCCTCCGCCAATGTAAGAGTGCGCCCCGATCCTGGTGAATTGATGCACTGCACACAGCGCGCCCACGACAGCCCACTCTTCCACGGTGACGTGTCCGGCGAGCGTGGCAGCATTTACCAGCATGGCATGATCGCCAATCACGGAGTCATGGCCCACATGTGCATACGCCATCAACAGCGTATGACTGCCGATCTTCGTCAAGCCGCCACCCTTGGTTGTGCCCCGATTGACGGTTACGTATTCACGGAAAACGTTGTGGTTGCCGATTTCCAGCCGGGTTTCTTCACCTTTATAAGTCAGGTCCTGCGGCTCGCCACCAATCGCGCAGAAAGAAAAGAATCGGTTCTGCGAGCCAATCTTCGTTGGCCCATGGATAGCCACGTGCGACATCAGTTCGCACTGCTCACCCAGTTCCACGCCCGCGCCCACCACGCAATACGGCCCTATCGTGCAGGTTGAATGCACCTGCGCCTGGGAATCTATCAATGCTGTGGGATGGGTCATTCTGTTGCTTCAGCCGGAGATTCCGTGCCTGTCTGCCCGCGCTTGAGCGATACCAGTTGCGCGCTTACGGTGCCATCACAGACTACTTTGCCATTCACAAACGCCTTGCCTTCCATGCGTACGGCAATGCGTGACGCGCCTTCTTTCCAGCTCAGCATCACCACCTCAATCCGAAGCTGGTCGCCCGGCACCACTGGACGGCGAAAGCGCGCCTTCTCTATGCCGGTGAAGACAATCAATTTATCGCTGCGGTCTTCAACTTCTTTAAGCAGCATGGCGCCGCCGGCCTGGGCCATGGCTTCCACGATCAGCACGCCGGGCATGATGGGGAAGCCGGGGAAATGGCCGGCAAAAAATGGCTCATTGATGGTCACATTCTTGATGGCCACAATCCGCTTCTTGCGCTCTATTTCCAGTACCCGGTCAATCAGCAGAAACGGGTAGCGATGAGGCAGGATTGCCTGGATCTGGTTGATGTCCATAGCGCCTGAGGGGGCTGCGGGAGCCGAGGCTTCTGTGGCGTTCAGGTTTGTGGTTTCACTCATTCTGAAGCGCGAATTATAGAGGATTTGCCGTCTGGTTGAAACCGCTGAGACGGCCAGATCAAAATCTGGCGGCGCAAAGATAAAAAATAGTATTTGACTTTCGTTTCATTTTCGTCTAAAGTGAGGGTGACATTGACGGGAGCGGCGCCGGAAATGACCGCAGTTGGGCAAACACTCAATTGCGCGGGGAAACCCAAAAAGGCCTGCAACTCTGTGGTCTGTGGCCTACCGTTTGGGTCCCAGTTACCGCGGCCTCCGTGGACTAGAGTGTGTCCCTGAAAAGGGCTGCATTCTTGCGCAACACATCGCCACCGGATAGGTCGCGGGAGTGTGCGAAGAAGCAGCTAGCAATTAGCAACTGGCAATTAGCCTTTGTGTTTGAGCTGCGTTCATCGATCTGATCCCTGAAAAATTTCAAGCAAGGGAAGACGCAGCGATGGCTTCCTTCGCTCAGTCGCGTTTCCAAGACTAAAACCACTAGTCATTCTTGGCTCACGCGAGGCGGCAGCGGAGCCGATCCCTCACCCGCTGCGGTCTCACCAAAGGCTCGACCTCGGGATTCGGGATGGCATGTCGAGGGGGAGAGGGCGACGCGAAAAAGCAGATAAGCAATTAGCAGTTGGCAATTGGCTTTTGTGTTTGAGCTGCGTTCATCGATCTAGCCCCTAAAGAACTTCAAGCAAGGCAAGACCCGGGCGAGGACTCCTTCGCGCCGCAAGCATTTCCAGAGAATAATTCTCCAGGCATTCTGGCTCACGCCGCATGACACGGGGCCAATCTGCGTTTTTATCTCAGGGGCTAAAGCCCAATCATTTTGAATCGCTTACGGCACGGCTGAAGCCGTGCCCTGACACTTGTATCGCGGGACAAGAAGGTTCGAGCAATTACTGATTTGGAATTAACTTTTGTGTCTGAGCTGCGTTCATCGATCTAGACCCTAAAGAACTTCAAGCAAGGCAGGACCCAGGCGAGGGCTTCCTTCGCGCCGCAAGCATTTCCAGAGAATGGAATTCTCCAGGCATTCTGGCTCACGCCGCATGACATGGGCCAATCTGCGTTTTTATCTCAGGGGCTAAAGCCCAATCATTTTGAATCGCTTACGGCACGGCTGAAGCCGTGCCCTGACACTTGCATCGCGGGACGAGAGGGTTTGAGCAATTATTGATTTGGAATTAGCTTTTGTGTTTGAGCTGCGTTCATCGATCTGATCCCTAAAGAACTTCAAGCAAGGCAGGACCCGGGCGAGGGCTTCCTTCGCGCCGCAAGCATCTCCCAGAGAATAATTCTCCAGGCATTCTGGCTCACGCCGCATGACACGGGGCCAATCTGCGTTTTTATCTCAGGGGCTAAAGCCCAATCATTTTGATCGCTTACGGCACGGCTGAAGCCGTGCCCTGACACTTGTATCGCGGGACAAGAGAGTTCGAGCAAAACAAATTCTGAATCGGGCCACCCAAAAACGGGTGGCCTTTTTTATGCGAGGTGAATTGTGCAAAAGGAAGAGATCATCGCTGCTATCCGTAAGTGCGCACAGGAACTGGGGCGCACGCCAAGTCTGGGTGAGTTAACCGAACGAGTGCACGTATCCACGCGCACGATCCGCAAATTGTTTGGCAATTACGGAATGGCGGTGCGGGCATGCGGCATGGAGCCTCCGCGGGGCGCGCCGACGCCGCTGGAAGATTTGTTTGAAGACTGGGCGGGAGTGGTGCGCAAAACAGGAAAGCTGCCCACGATTTTTGAGTACGAGCGAGAGAGCGCATATAGTTCCAAGCCGCTGGTGAGCCGATTCAAGGGATGGCGTCAGGTGCCGCAAGCCATGGTAGCGTATGCGGAACGGCACGCGCGCCTACCCGGCGAGTGGGCTGACGTGCTGGACATAGCGAAGGCGACCGGCGAGGGGACGTGGCTGGCAACTTCGACCTCCATGACGACCGGTGGGCCGCCGGGAACGGGCAAGATTCTGACCGACCGTCCGGTTTACGGGCCGCCGATGATGGACATGGGCATGGCTTTTGGCCCGTCCAACGAGATGGGAGTGGTGTACCTGTTCGGCATGGTGTCATGGGACCTTGGTTTTGTGGTGATGCGAATCCAGGAGCCGTTTCCCGATTGCGAGGCAATGCGGAAGATCGACGATCAACGCTGGCAGCTAGTGAAGATTGAGTTTGAAAAAGAGAGCCGGAATTTCCTGCGTCACGGCCACCTGCCCAGCGGGTGCGACCTGATTGTTTGCTGGGTGCATAACTGGCCGGAGTGTCCGGTGGAGGTGATTGAGTTGAGCACGTTGAGGGTTTGGGGAAGGAGAAGGGAGTGAGGGGAGTTACCCAGCCGAATCGATGCGGGGAACGGGGCAGAGGCCGCAGATTTGCGCAGATAGACGCAGATAAAACCTTTTAGCCGCGAATGGACGCGAAAGACGCGAATTGGTTTGGTGATTTGTTCGTCTCATTTGCGAGATTCGCGACGAACGTTCTTAACACTCTTGTCTTCTTGAGGCCCCTCGCCCGACGATCCCCTGACTGACGTTACGTTGCTGGAAAAAGTCCAGTTCGTGATGCTGCGTAGCCAAGTGGTAAGGAATGATGTGAAGAAGTGATTTACCCAACCTATCTTTTAACAATTTGAACGCCTGCGAACGCGTAATATGCCGGAACTTCTTTCATGCAGTCTTATGCAGGAAGGAACATAGGCATCTATCATTTCTAGTTTGCTCTTTGCCCCTCGCTTGTATTTGCCATGCGACAAAAATCCAGTACGAACAAAGAAGCGGGGACGATGAGGAGCGATGAATATATGCTACGATCTTTGGTGCTCCCACGGAGATTACCTAATGGACTGGAAAACGACGATGAAGACCAAACCAGTTTTTTGGTTGTTGGTCCTTGGGATTATTGCTGCGCTGATCTTTGCTTTTCATACTTTACGAGAGGCATATCTTGCAGGATTGCGCGCACACTAAACGCGACCGTGCCCTGGATTCGCGGGTGCGATTTGGAAATATCAATGATCTAATGCCCAAAGCGGGTCTGTAACAAGGCGAGCACGACGCTGATCGTGGTGGTCACGATAATCGCAAGCTGAGTCCCGCCGTAGGCCACAAGCGTCTTGACCGTGGTTTTCCGTTTACCCTCACCATGGAGCTTCCGTAAGGTCACCCACAAGTACGGAAGACTGATGGCAAGAAAGAGTAGTGTCAGGAGATTCTCCCAGAAACCCCGGATAGGCGCACCTGCGGCCATCCAGAATGGCCATTTCACAATGGTCAGCAGGAATGTAAATGACAAGAAATAAAGAGCTGTGACGGCATGCTCGGCGAAATACCACTTCTGCTTACGGTAGAGGACCGCGAGCAGGCAAGTCATCGCCAGCACATTGATGAGCTCTGCCCGTTCATAATAAAAAACAATGCGTTCATTCACGCGATCAAGAAGGACCTCTTCTGAAACACCTTTCTGGGCCGCCATCTTCGCGACAAACCTATGCATAACCCCCGTCTGGTCACCGGCCATCGCAGGCCGAAGGTCGAAGGGAGAATGAAACAATAACACCAACATCATCAAGGCAAAGGTAAACAAAAAGAGCCGAAGGGGATTTACATACCTGGATCTCTTGCCGGCGAGATATTCGGCGGTAACAAACCCCGGCTTGGTGAGCAGGTAACGAAAGGTTCGCAAGGCCCTGGAGTCCATTTCGAACAGCTCATGCACGAAGTGCTGAGCAAAATGTTTGAAGGAGAAAGTGTTCCGATCAAAACTATGCTCACCGCAGGCAGGGCAGAATTCCTGCGTGATGGTTTCACCGCATGTTGGACATGTTGAAGATTCCTCTTGTTTTACAGCGGTAGCGCTTCCCTGGACTGTGGCGGCCATACGTTCCCCGTTTGGAGCAAAGTTGGCAGAGTATAACCCAGTTTAGAGGAAGACAAGCCATGGATTCCAGAAACTGAAAAGGAACTAACCAGCAAGCTGTTCCCGTGAAACATTCCCCATCCCACCGGGTTCTAACCCATATCTAACCCTGTTTAGCCAATGTATTCACCCGTTTGACGTGAGCAGCCGCAGGTGTTACGGTCAAGAGTTAACTGATAGAGGCGGTTGACTTTGCAATGATAAATCTACAATTCCCCCTGTTCGCGTCCATCGCCGGCGGAGTAGTTGCTAGCATTCCTGGGTCCGGCGTCGCGCCCGGCGCAGCACCTGTCCTGGCTCCCATTTTGGCGTCGTTTGTTGGCGGAGAGATTTTTAACCTGATACGGCAGACCGGGGCCGTGGCGCAGGTGGTCCTTATTATCCTGCTGATATTCAGCATCTTGTCATGGTCCATCATTCTTACCAAGTGGGGCGCCATCAAGCGGGCGCGCGCACAGAGCGGACGCTTTTTGCGGGCGTTCCGCAAGGCGCAGCGCCTGCAGGACATTGCCGCCGTCTCTGAGCAGTTCAAGCCCAGCCCGCTAGTGGCCGTCTTTGACAACGCTTATGACGAGTTTCGGCGGCAGGGCGATGGCAATATTAATGCTGTGCAGAGGGCGGCGCAGATTGCTTCTTCTGAGGAGCTGACGCGGCTGGAACGCAAGCTGCCCTGGCTGGCGACGACCGGCGCCGTGGCACCATTTATCGGACTGTTTGGCACGGTGTGGGGCATTATTGACGCGTTCAACGGCCTGGGCAGCGAGGGCTCCGCTACGCTGCGCGCGGTTGCGCCGGGAATTTCAGAGGCGCTGATCACCACCGCGGCAGGACTGTTTGCCGCCATTCCGGCCGTGATCTTCTATAACCAGTTCACGCACAGCATGCGCGAATTTGGGGCGCGCATGGACGATTTCACCATGGAGATCATGAACTTTATTGAGCGCACCACCGGGGTCACAACGGGAGTACGCTGATGGCATTTACCACCAAGAGCGGGCGCACGGAAACGTCGCTTTCTGAAATCAACGTGACGCCGTTTGTGGACGTGGTGCTGGTGCTGCTGATCATCTTTATGGTCACCGCGCCGGTGCTGCAGTCCGGCATTGAAGTTTCAGTTCCCAAGACAAAAGTGGTGAAGGAAATTTCCGAGGAGCGCCTGGTGATTACCATTACCAAAGGGCAGGAAGTTTACCTGAACAGCGATCACGTGCGCCTTGACGAAATTGGCGACGCGCTGCGCAAAAAGTTTCGTGATCCACGGGGACAGGCAGTGTATGTGCGGGCCGATGAGAACGTGGCTTTTGGCGCGTTTGCCACGGTGATGAGCGCGGTGAAATCCGCGGGCATCACGAACGTGAGCATTGTGACCGAGCCGATACAACCGGGGAAGAAATAGTTTTGCCGCAGATCAGCGCAGATTAACGCAGATCGGGAAGGCAAAACCTTACCGCGGATGAACACGGATAAACGCGGATTTGGGGACAAGTTCAAAACGACGGTCGGGCAAAAAGTGGGACGTGGAACGTTCTTGGTTAAGCGCTAGTTGCTAATTGCTGATTACTAATTTCTAAACATGGCATACGTCAGGGCCAACCTGTTTTATGAACGCGAGGAATGGAAGAAGCCAGTGCTTCTCTCCGTGGGATTCCACGGACTGCTGGTTTTGTCCATTGCTGTGTGGGGCTACGTGGCGCAACAGCACAGCACGGCCAATGACTGGGGCATCAAGGAGGGCGACGCCGTGACGGCACAACTGGTGAGCGCGTCGATTCCGATTCCGAAGGCGGAGCAGTCAGACAACATCGTGGCGAATGAGAGCAAGGGCGTAACGCAGACGCAGCCGCAGGCCAAGCCGGTGGAGAAGCCTCCGGACGATGCAGTGCCGATCCAGGGAAAAGTTAAGCCTCAGAAGATTGAAAAGCCGGTGCAGCAGGCGCATGTGACGCAGCCTCCGAGGCCGGTGCCGACGCCTGAGACCGCTGTGCCTTATGGCGAAGGCGGGCCGGTGAGCGGGCCGTTTGGCTCAGTCACGACCGCGAATTACAAAGGCGGATTCAGCTTCCAAAATGCCGACTTTGGCGGCAAATATGGCTGGTATGTTGACGGCGTGAAGCGCAGGGTGCAAGCCAACTGGCTGACGTATGAGATTGATCCGCGCATTAAAGCGCCGCATCGCGCGTTTATAGAATTTGACATTACGCGCGATGGCAGCCCGGCAAACGTGCATCTGGCGCAGTCGAGCGGCGTGCCTTCACTGGACCAGTCTGCTATGAGGGCGATCCAGCGCATTGATAGTTTTGGCAAATTGCCGGAAGGCAACAGCGTGACTGTAGATTTCTGGTTTGACTATCCTCCGAAATAGGCGAATTCATGGTTAAAGAAAAAAGAACTGGTACGGGAAAATCGAGCTTACTGCTTCTCAGTTTGATGTTGCTCGGCAGCTTTTTGAGCGCGACCGCTCAGGACCGAATCAAGATTGAACTGAACATGGGCCAGGAACGTCCGCGGCTGGCCGCGCCGGATTTTAAGGCCGCGAACGGCGATCCGCAGACCGCGCCGCTGAACACGGTGTTTAACCAGGTGCTGTGGAATGATCTGGATAATGCCGGAATTTTTGACATGGTGGCGAAGAGTTTTTATCCGTCGCAAACACCAGGGCAGCCGGCGGAATTGCAAGCGAAAGCGTGGGGAGATCCGCCGCCGAACGCCGGAGTGCTTACGTTCGGCAACCTGGGCGTGAACAACGGGAAAGTCGACGTCCAGGGCTGGCTGTATGACGTGAAGAATCCCGGCGCGCCGCAGATCCTGGGCAAGCAATATAAAGAAGATGCAACGCCGGACATGGCGCGGACGATCGCGCACCGCTTTGCGGATGAGATTATTGCGCGCCTGGGCAGCGGCATTGCGGGGATCGCAGAGAGCCAGATTTATTTTGTGAGCACGCGCAGCGGAAACAAGGAAATCTGGTCGATAGATTATGACGGGGCGAATCAAAAACAAATTACCAAGCTGGGGTCAATAGCGCTGTCACCAAGGATTTCACCGGATGGATCGCGGCTGGCATTCAGCGGTCTGGCGAAAGACTCATGGCAGATCATGATGTATTCGCTGGAACTGGGCCGCACCGTGGCGTTCCCACGGAATGCAGGCGATAATTTTTCTCCCGCATGGGCCTCAGATGGAACTAAAATCGCTTTTGCATCCACCATTCATAGCGGGCTGTCAGAGATATTTGTCGCGGACGCGAATGGCGCAGGCGCACGCAGGCTGAGCACCGGCAAAGGCGATGTGTCGCCGGTGTTCAATCCCAAAACGAATGGCCAGATTGCCTGGGTAAGTGGACGCACCGGATTGCCGCAAATATACGTGATGGACGCGGACGGTAGTAACGTGCAAAGAATGACCGACCAGGGCTATGCTGTTTCGCCAGCGTGGTCGCCCAATGGATTGCTGCTGGCGTTTGCCTGGGTACGCAATTACGGCCCCGGAGTGCTGGGCGGCTCGGACATTTATCTTATGGATATCGCATCACGACAGATCATACAATTGACCCACGATGGCGGGCGCAATGATTTTCCGTCATGGTCTCCGGATGGGCGGCACATTGTGTTCCAGTCTAACCGCACGGGCAATGAACAGATCTGGAGCGTTCTGGCGGACGGCACGCACTTGCAGCAGTTGACGCGTCAGGGCCGCAATAGCCAGCCCAATTGGAGCTTTAAATAGGCATTATAAGAAAATTGCATTACTTTTTGGAGGACATGAGGTGAACAAGAGCAAGAGCAATCGGATCGTCGTCCTGGGGGTGCTGGCTTTTTTGATGGTGGCAAGCGGATGTAAAAAGAAACAGCCTGCGCCGCCACCGCCACCGCCGCCTAAAGCAGTAAGCGCCACACTTTCTGCCAACCCGACTTCCATTGAAGCTGGGCAGTCTTCAACCCTAACCTGGAGCACGGAGAACGCAACTGATGTTGCTCTTGATGGCAACAAGGTTGATCCCAGCGGATCACAAACCGTCTCTCCGACGCAAACTACTACCTACCATCTGACCGCGAAGGGCGCTGCGGGAACGCAGGAAGCCACGGCGCAGGTTTCAGTGACTCCGAAAGCGACGCCTACACCAACGCCCGCGCCAACGCCGACCGTCACTGACGATCAGCTTTTTGCCCAGATGGTAAAGGATATTTACTTCGATTATGACAAGGCTGATCTGCGTCCCGACGCACAACAGGCATTGGCACAGGCGGCACAGATCATCAAGCAGAAGGGCTGGAAGGTCCAGATTGAAGGCAACTGCGACGACCGCGGTTCCACCGAGTACAATCTGGCGCTGGGTGAGCGCCGCGCTGACTCGGCCAAGCAGGCGCTGATTCGCGACGGCATTAGTGCTGACGCGCTCAAGACCATCAGCTATGGCAAGGAAAAACCGCAATGCACTGAGCAGAATGAAGATTGCTGGCAGAAAAATCGCCGGGATCATTTCTCACTGTTACACTAAACAAAAGGGCCGGACGGGCCAAAGCTCGTCCGGCTTATCAAGTTTGGTTCGCGCCCAAGGTTTGGTTTCCGCAAGCCCTGATTCCGGTGCACACTTAGAGGACGCGATTCCTCGTCACGAGAAAAAGAAAAATCTTTGCAGGATCAACCAGCTATTCTGCATCTAAAGAGTTAAATGCCTATGAAGAAACAAAGTTTCGCCGTTGTGCTGGCTGTGCTGCTGTTTGCACTGTGCGCCAGCCACACTGCTTCCGCCGCGGACACCAAATCACAGCTTATCCAGATCCAGACGCAGCTCCAGCTCATGCAAGACAATATGTCTCGCATGCAGCAGTCGTTCGATGAGCGCATGGGCGTGATGAAAGATCTGCTCACACAGCAGACTGATAACGTGAACAAGATGGGATCGGCTGTCCAGAATCTGCAGAGAACGCTGGGACAGCAGACCACCGACGCGGGCAGCAAGGTCGACCAGATTTCCGGGCAGGTGCAGGCACTGCATGATGCCGTGGACGAATTGAAAGCGCGTCTCGCCAAAGTGAGCAAGCAGCTCGACGATATGCAGACGGCGCAGCAAAATATTACCGCTCCGCCCTCAGGCTCGCAGCCCGGCGGTCCCAGTGGCGCGGCCAACAATGTGCCGCAGGCTCCGCCCGCAGACCAGCTTTATAACGATGGCCTGCGCGATTACAACGCCAACAAAAACGATCTGGCATCACAGGAGTTCGCGCAGTATCTGCAGGTCTATGGCAATACAGATCTCGCTGGCAACGCGCAGTTTTACCTCGGAGAAATATCTTATCGCCAGGGAAACTATGCCGGCGCCGTGCAGGCGTATAACAAAGTTTTGGACCAATATCCCGGAGGCAACAAAACCGCCGCAGCCCAGTTGAAAAAAGCTTATGCTTTGTTGGAGCTTGGCCAGCGCGATGCTGGAGTGCAGGAGTTGCGCAGCCTGATCAGCCGCTATCCAAAAAGCCCGGAGGCCTTGCAGGCCCGGGACCGTCTTACAAAGCTGGGGGCCGCCGGCGGGGCCTCCAAAAAACCTGCCCGCCCCTCGCCCAGCCACCGCTAATTTTTGCCCCGAGCGCAGCCGAGAGGTCCCTATCGTTACAAAATTTTATGGCACACGAATTCAAAGGGTTCCGTGAGATGCGCCGGGTAAAGAACCTGGTCCCGAACCAGAGTCAAAAGCCTATTGAACTTTATAGAACTCGCCTGTTTCTACATCCAAGCCAAAAATGTTCTGATAGTAATTGCTTCATGAATAAGCTGATTTTCGGATGGCCTCGTGTTAAATTGCGACGTGACTAGGAATCTCAACGCTTGAACCACAAGATCGAAGTCCAGTTGAGAAAGCAAAACACTGCCGGATGACCAATTTCTGACCGCTCGCTGGTAAGGCTTGCGGTTCCCGTTGGTGGCTACGATGCTGAACCGTGGAATGGAGTCACTGACTATTGCTTGCTTGATACGAGTGATGCAACGCGAGGCCTCCACGATGCGAATCGATTTCTTACGCCTTGGGCGACGACTTCATCGAACCGTCTTGAGGCTCTTCAAGTTCCAATCCCATTATCAAGTCAGTTGCAGGACGAAGGGTTAGCTGGGGAATCGGCTCGATTCTACAGTCGTCCTCGAGAGTGAGCCGATACTTCCGCGTCACCGATAGGATGATCAGTTGTGCCTCAAGCAGACCCATACTTTGCCCGACGCACGCCCGCGGTCCTATACCGAATGGGATGTAAACATGCGGATCACGCCTCTCGGCTACCGTGGGCTGAAAACGTTCTGGCGCAAACTCATCAGGCCGGTGCCAGTGCATCGGATGCCGGTGCAAGACGTATGGGCTAATTATTACATCGGAGCGTGCCGGAATCACGAATTTCGCAACGACATCCGCTTCAATCGACTTCCTCGGTATAAGCCATACGGCGGGGTAGAGGCGCATGGTCTCTCGTAGCGCAAGATTCGTGTAGGTACATTTGGAAAGATCGGCGACGACCGGGCATCCTGGCCCGGTGAGGTCACATTCTTCTCTCACTTTCCTTCTTGTGTCCGGGTTCTTTGCGAGCAAATACCAAAACCACCCCAGGGTACATGCCGTCGTCTCATGACCGGCGAGCAGAATAGTCATTATCTCGTCGCGGATCTGCCTGTCGCCCATTTCCGCCCCGTTTTCATCACGTGCGCGAAGTAGCGTCGAAAGCAAATCAGGCGGCTTGTCGCTGGAGCATCGCCGGTTGGCGATTAGACCATGGACGACTTCCTCCAAATCACGCAATGCTCTCACAAAGCGCCGGTTCCGTGGCGTAGGCAATCGCGCCGTGCACTCGAATAAAGCTGTCATACGATGCATCGCATGCTCAGTGGCGACGCGGAATGCCGTCTCAACCGTCTCGGCTCGATACGCAAAGTCAGCACCGCCAAGGCATCTGACTAGGATGTCCAACGTAAGTCGCGACATTTCAGAAAAGATCCTTATGCCGGTATTACGCTCCCGCGATGCGTCCCACCGAACACACATCGCTTGGACGGCTGCGTTTACCGCCGGTGCATAGGCGCACACGGCACCTTGCTCAAAGGCCGATCGGGCCATCCGTCGCTGACGTTGCCACAGCGCACCTTCGCTAGTTAGGAGCCCATCCCCGATGAGCTGTTTAGCATGAGTAAGTCCCACGCCCTTCTTATAATTGCGATGGTTATCACGTAAAACCCGTCTGACACCGTCTGGGCAATTTATAAAGTACACGGGTTTATGACCCATGCGGAACATAACGATGTCTCCGAACTCTTCCCTCAGTGTGGCCAGAAAGCCCAGGCGATCTCGCTTGACATCTAGAAGACTGCCGAGGAGAGGCAGGCCGCGCGGTCCTGGTGGGTTCGCGGAGCAGAGGGGAACTTGTCCGGGCGACGCCGGCTGTGTCCCACCGATTGAGGGTTGGCAGTCTTTTGTCATCATGCCGATGGTTACGAGCATTCGGCTTGTCGAGGTGTTCCCCTGGTTAACGGTGCAGACTCGCGGGGTTCAAGAACCCGGACACGAACCGGTTTTCCCGTTAAACCAACTGTTCGTCGGTGCGAGCATCACGCGCGTCACACTGGCGCAAGACATCCGTGACGACGTTACGGTTACCACCACGAACCCATCCACCGCCAGATGTCACCAAGCATGGCCTCGGGCGGGACAATGCGCGAGATCAGTCGTGTTGTCACCTCTGCAGCTTTGGCCGAATATCTCGCTATGGGTCTCAACCCAACTTAGGGCAAGTTCAGTCACCCCTTCTTAAGTCTGTTGTTTTGGAGGACAGGAACCTGGTTGAAAAGGTGCCTTGGCACCTGTTTAAGCTGGCTTGGTAAACTTATTTCGGCAAAGGACACCAGCGTGCTTCCAGCCTTGTCGTGGCAGTCAATGGGTAACACCCTCAATTGGACCATGCCACCCTCATCTCTAAAGAAGGATTTCGATGGATTGTGCCTGAATATCACCTCGCCCTTCTCGTTTGCTGCGACTCCAACGTCCATGATGTCGTCCGTACCGAAGAGCGATACCGTCGGCGACAACTCGGTCCGGGTATCGACCGCAGGTGGAATAGTAAGAAACTTGTGTCCCTTGGGCCGCCCCTTATGTTGAGTGATGATGGTCTTATTGTTTACCCGCACGTCAAAAATCAGATCAAACTGGATGGTGGCGGGAAAGTCCTTTCCTTTTGTTTCTGCAATGATATTACTGATCGGCTGCTCCACGTCTTGGGACAGAATATACAAGATATCCTGTTTCAGGGACTTGGACCACGCGGTGGCTGTCCACGCCAGGGCAATAAAATCGATCTGACGGAATCCGTTTGAATTTGTATAAGCCTTTCCTCTTTCGATCAGCATGCGTCCTTGAAAGTTGAGTGTCTCAAGGAGAACTTCTTCCCCGTCCACGACTTGAAATAGGTTTACTGCAACCTCGTGGTGGATTATGTCGATGCCCGGTCCTGGAAATCGAAGATTATTGTGACCATCCATCATTGCTGCATCGATCAGTGCTGGATTGTGCGGCTTTTTTACCATAACTCCCCCCTCGTGTCTGGCAAAGCCTAATTGAATAGCAGCCCGTCATTCTTCTCCTAGATTGCTAAGTTTTCAATATTAGATACAGATCTCATCGTAACGGTAGTTTATAGCTAGATTGTCTTAAGCTATGTGCAGTATTTTGCACTCTAACATCGCTTGATCAACATGGTTTCTACAAAGTCATGCTTGTATGTTTGCCCTAATCTCGAGTACCAGGCTTTGTACTGTATCTTTGCCTCTACATAAGAACTTTCTAAACTCCCCGTAAAATTGAAGAAAGGATCAAGCCTGCAATTTGCCGATGTGTGCCCGAGCATCTGATGCAAACCCAGAGGGTCTACCTCCGACGAGTCATCTAAACGCCTTGAATCGACTGCGATTCGAAAGCGGGCGCGCTGGCATGAATGGCGGCTGCAGCCAGATTTGTAGCTGTCAAAGCCTCGCGTTTCACCAGCTTTCAACACAAAAACTTCTGGTGTGTAGCTTCTTTGCTGCCGGGGTGCTTTGATTTTGTTTGGGGTTTTCTGGGTTTCAGCCGTGATCACTGCGTCTCTTTCACCTTCAGATTGAGCCCAGCTTCCGCAGGCAATACTTGATCTCCTGCTTCTTCTTAGAACACTCCTCCCAGTCGGTTCGCGATCTCCTGCGTCTGCACTTGCCCCCTGTTGCCGACAACCACTCCGCTCATATGTGTAGAAGAGAAGCCCGAAGCCTCTAAACCGTGGCCGGCATCAGCCAAATGAATTGAATCATGTCTGTTTGTGGCTTGGCCGTTTGGAATCAGAAAAACGGATGTCTCGGTCGGTCCGGTTCTGAAAACGAAATGCGCATACTGCGCTCCGCCCAGGTTACACAAGCGGACCTTTTCAAACACGGCTCCCTTGGGCGTAATCGCAGCGAGCAAATCCTGCCGTGAAAATTCTTCCAGCATGAACCGGGCAACATCCTCAGGCTGGTAGGCCCAATCAGGATGTCGCAACAGCACCAGGTCGCTGTAGTGATCACTAGCTGCAGCCAGGGCTATTGTTCTTTGCACCTGATGCGCCCGAAAGCTTGAGACGCCGAGAACAGCCACCAGAACAACCATTGCGGCCAATGCAGCAAAGCGCAATGAACGAACATGCAGCATTCTCTTCCACCCGGAACTCGCCATCTCTCCATGGACCCGCTGAAGGACGGCTGAAACGTCCGGGCTATGTTCCAGCATTGCTGTCCGTAACATGTCGTCCAGTTGGCGATCTGCAATTGCCGACTGCGCGCAAGCCTCACATGCTTTGATGTGATGCTGCACGGCAGCCAATCCTTCTCCGGTTAGCTCCCCTGAAAGGTAAAGTGGCAGCAAGTCTTGAACACTTTCGCAATTCATAAGCCTTCCTTCCGGACAAATGCGCGTGTCTGCAATACGCTGCGAAGGCTGGCCCGCGCCCGGCTCAAACGTGACATCACGGTCCCTTGAGGAACCTGAAGCACGTCCGCCATTTCACGGATTCCAAGGCCCTCAACGGCCGCAAGTTGCAGCACCTCCTGGTGCTCGGGAATGAGCCGTGCAAATGCGTCCCGCACCTGCTGATTGGCGGAAATCCGCTCCGGTGCGGCGAGCCGCGGTGCGTTCTCTTCGAGAGACACTTCCGGTTTACGGATCATTCGCCGCATTTGCTTGGAATGCAGGTTCTTCAAAATTCGGAACAACCAAGCCTTGCAATTGGTGCCTTGTTCGAACTGATGGAAATGGCGCCATGCAGAAAGAAGCGTCTCCTGGACCAGATCTTCAGCTCTCGCCTTCTCTCCTTCGAGATGTAGCGCGTAGCGAAGCAGGCCTCCTGCGTGCGGAAGAGCGACAGCCTCAAATTCAAATGTCCAGTCCTTTGGCATTGTTAAACTCGTGCCGCGGACAAATTTGACGTCATCAAGCTCCATTAAATCATTTCCGTTCACACCACGACTCGGGTCCTGAAGGGCTCCTTACGCTATAAGCCTCCCGCACCTGATTTTCATCCCTCACACAAAAATATTTTTTAGGTCCCCTGGTTGGAATAAAGCAGGCGTTGCAGGGATTCTCAATGAACAGAGGCAGGATTCCCTGCCCCGTTCAAGGAGTAAATACGATGAGACCTTTGTTCATTCGGATTTTTGCTTTAGCCATGCTGACAAATTCCATCCTGGCATTTGGTGCGAATGCGCCATGCAAAGACGAAAAAGCGACCGCTTGCCCTGCTCCGGCTGCGAGTGTATCTCAAACAACCGATGACGAGCATTGCGCGAAAAAGACAAAGAAAGACAAGCACATGAAAAAAAAGAGCGACCAACAGAAACAGGATGACAATTACCCGGGCTACGGAATATTCGGCTGATTCGCAATGGTGTTCTGCGGTGACTACGGACGGCTTCCTGGCTGCGCTGGTTTAAGTCTTGAGGCCGTCCCAGAGAACCTCACACGATGTTGTAGTAGCAGCCAAAAGGCTGCGGAGAGATTCTGCGCATGCGCTTTTTAACGGTTTTGCTGATCGGCTCTGTTCTACCGGCATTTGCCTCAACGCACGAGCAGCCCAGCAATATTCTTCATTATCGCACTCGGAACTCGATGATTCTCGTGACTGTGGCTATAGACGGTAAGGATCGGACATTAGTTTTTGACACCGGCGCAGAGCAGACAATGATCAATTTCCCGCAGGTCTCACGCGAACAACAAATGCTCGTTTGGCAGCGTAGTTATGCGTACGTCAAGGAGAGAAGCAGCCTGAGGTTGGGGAGCGCTTTATTTTTGCTTCTCGTGATTAAAGCAGACCTCACTGGTAATTCCCTTTTGAAGGTAGCTGATGGAGTGCTGGGGCAGGATGTGCTCTCAAACTTCGCCAGCATTCGGATCAATAACCGTCAAAAGACGATTGAGTTGTTTGAACGCTAATATTTACGGATCTTACGGAGGTCTTGAATGCAGTTTGAGCAGTCAAACAGGTGGCGTCTTGCGCGTTGGGCGCCATTACTGCTGCGCCTGATTGTGGGATACGGATTCGCAGTTCACGGCATTGCCAAGCTGTCCAGGGGGCCCGGCTCATTTGCCGGCATATTGCAATCACTTGGCGTTCCTGCCCCTCACCTGATGGCGTGGGTCACAATACTCAGCGAGTTGTTGGGTGGCATAGCCATTGGAACGGGCGCATTCGTGACAATTTTCAGCGTACCGTTGGCGGTGATTCTGTTGGTTGCAATTTTCACCGTCCATCTGCCGTACGGGTTTAGCTCGATCAAATTGATTGCCGTAACGCAGACGGGAGCCCAGTTCGGTCCTCCAGGTTATGAATGCAATCTCTTATATCTCGCTGCTCTTGTAGCGTTGGTTTTGGGTGGGCCAGGACCGCTAGCGGTTGATGCATTCCTCGGGAGGAACAAGGCTAACAGACCCGGCTTAGACACAACTCATGAGAAGAGGGCCCTATGAATCGAAGAGAGTTTGTGGCTCTCACAGCCGCCGGCCTGGCCTCCTGTGCTTTAGGGCCGCGGTCCGGTGATCCAGGTAGAGACCAGGCTGCAAAAACAAAGATCAAGGCCATTGCGTTTGATGCGTTCCCGATCTTTGATCCCAGGCCGGTCTTCGCCCGGGCAGAGGAGCTTTTTCCCGGAAATGGTATGGCGCTGAGCGACGAGTGGCGCACGCGCCAGTTCGAATACACGTGGCTACGCGCAGTCGCACAACGATATGCGGACTTCTGGCAAGTTACAGAGGATGCTCTCGTCTTCGCCGCCAATAAACTAAGACTGGACCTGGGCGCTGAAAAGCGCGAAAAACTGATGAGCGGTTATCTAAATTTGAAAGCCTGGCCCGACGTATCGCCGGCCATCAGCGCCATCAAGAAATCGGGGCTCAGGCTGGCACTCCTTTCGAACCTCACGCCGCACATGCTTCAGGCCAACATTAGAAGCGCCGGTTTAGCCGGCATATTTGAAGAGGTTATCAGCACCGATCAGGCAAGAACGTTCAAGCCTGATCCGCGCGCTTATCAATTGGGCATTGAATCCCTGGGACTTCAACGCGACCAGATCCTATTCGCGGCATTCGCCGGATGGGACGCGGCAGGCGCCAAGTTGTTTGGGTACCCAACGTTCTGGGTCAATCGATTGAAGCTGCCGACCGAGGAGCTCGGCGCAGTTCCCGACGCCTCCGGTGGGAGCTTGCTGGACTTTGTGCAATTCCTGCACACGAACGCAACTTCGGGGTAAAAGGTTATTCATGAGCAAAATACCGGCAACATCCCTGCGCGGACTCTTCGAAGCGCATCTACACGTCCTGGATCTGGAAAGGTCCATGAGGTTCTATGAGGATGTCCTCGGTCTGGAATTGGGCCGCCATGAACGTGCGCGACGCGCTGCGTTTTATTGGATCGGAAAGGACCAAAACACAATGCTGGGCTTATGGGAAGCGCCACCGTGGGTTGTGGATGTAACGAGCAACATCGTGCGAATGCAGCACATTGCATTTGCTGTGGGCCTGGAAGATATGAATGGCGTAATCCAAAACATCAAGAGGAAGAAAATCGAACTGAGAAACTTCTTTGGTGAAATTACCGATGAGCCGAGCGTGTTCGGCTGGATGCCTGCCGCTTCCATCTACTTCCAAGATGTTGACGGCCACTTATTGGAATTTATTGCCAGAATCGATCACGAACCGGTACCGGATATCGGCGCCGTATCTCTCTCGGAATGGAACGAGCGCTGCGGGCCAGTAACCGTAAAGCGATGACCAATGAAGCCTCAACGCCGGCGGCGATTATTCGTCGGGCTGTGGCAGAAGATGCTGACGGAATCATCCGCGCATTTCTTGAGAGCGCTGAACACCATGCCAGTCTTGATCCTGAGCTGTATTTTGTACCTGAGGTTGAAACCATAGCGGCACGTTACAAAGAAGGACGACAGCATCCGGCGCAGGGACGCGCAGAAAGCATCACGCTTGTCGCAGAGCTCAGGGCTGAAATCGTTGGATTCATAGATGTCCGGCTATATCAACCAATGGATGCCATGCACCGGCAAATGATCTACTGCCTCATTTCGGAGATCGCTGTAAAGCGCGAACATCAGAATCATGGCATTGGCGGGCAACTGCTGCGAGCGGCTGAGGATTGGGGTCGCCAACACGGCGCGGAATTCGCTGCCTTGGAATATCAAGCCGCAAACGCGCGTGCCGGTGCGTTCTATGAGCGCATGAATTACCGCTTAGCGTCCATCACAGCGATAAGACGTCTTTAAATTTAGCGTTGACATGAACCACAAGCTTTTCGGTTTAGCAGAAGCGGTAAGTCAGCGTGGCGGCGCGTTTTCAACTTTTCGTCTCTTTCACTTTTAGGTTGAGTCCCAGCTTGCGCAGGCAATACTTGATCTCCTGCGCCACTTCCGTCACGCGCATACCATCCTGCACCATCAGCTTGCATGAGATTGCGGTGCGGTTCTGCGTGCCCGGCCCAAGATCGTAATTCACGCGGCAATACTGGCACTCCTCATTCCAGCAGAACTTTCCGTAAGAGATATCTTCAGGAGAGAGAAATTGCAGCGCGCGCAGCAGCATATTGCCGTCTGGGACTTCAAACTGCTTTTCTCCCAGCGTGATCTTTACCAGCTTGTCATACGGACGAAACAGTGGCCCCGCGTTGGACATGTTTTGATTTTAAAGGAAAAAAGCGGCCACGGGATCACCCGTAGCCGCTTCTCGCATCGCACTTCCGCAGTGAAAGATTCCGTTTACCCCTCAGGAACCCTTCCCCACCACAGCTCAGATAAAAAATCAGAGCGTTATATATCTATAAACACCGCGGGCGAAAAAAGTTGCGGGGAACTCAGGCGGTTTGCGGCCAAGAGAAGAGGCGACATACGAAACATATTCGCCATCCAACCACCATGAAGCAACCAACCGACCAGCAAGAACGCAACGAAGACAAGAAGAAGCCGGAAAAGGAAAATCCCTCACACGGCATTGATCCGGAATCGAAAGAGCCGGAAATGGAAGTTGACCAGGACCGGGGCCCCCAGAAAGCACGCTCTTCGCTTTCTGGGGTGGAGGATCCCGGCGAGCGGCAGAAGGAAAATCAGAACCAGAAGAAAGATGATCCGCTTGCGGCCTGAGAAAACCTGGAACTTTTTGAGACCGGTTCAATAAGCGCCCTGCTGATCAAAGATCTTTCGTGGATTCGTGACCAGCATGGTCTGCAACTGCTCGTGGGTGACGCCCTTCTGCTTCAGCGCGGGAATTACATCATTATGGATGTGTAGATAGTTCCATCGCGGCAGCATCGTGGACAACGGACGTTCCGGCAGCCAGTGGTTGTAACACGCCGCGTCGTGCGAGAGCACCATTTTTTCCGCATGGCCGCGCTTGCACATGGCCGCCACGGTATTGACGCGGTCTTCAAAAGACAAAATCGTATCAATGCCAAAGCGGTCCATGCCGATGTATGAGCCGTTGCCAACAAGTTCTTCCAGATAGCCCAGATCGGTTGTGTCTCCGGAGTGGCCAATCACTACGCGAGAGAGATCGACGCCTTCTTCGCGAAAAATTCTTTGCTGGTCAAGCCCCACGCGCTTTCCGGCATGTGTATGAGTAGAAATCGGCACGCCGGTTTTTCGGTGTGCCTGTGCGGTGGCGCGCAGAATCCGCTCCACGTCCTTGGTCACACCCGGTTCGTCGGTAGCGCATTTCAAAATTCCGGCTTTCACTCCGGTATCGGCGATTCCTTCATTGATGTCGCGCACAAACATGTCCACGATCAGCTCTGGACCACCCAGAACCGTGCCCGGCCCGCGAAAATGAAAGTAGAGCGGCGCATCGTGATAGGTATAAATTCCGGTTGCAACGATGATGTTAATTTTTGTCTGATGCGCAATCTGCTTGATCCTGGGGAGATAGCGTCCCAGCCCAATCACCGTAAGGTCGACGATCGTGTCCACGCCTTTGGCCTTGAGTTCGTTCAGCCGCGTTATGGCATCGGCAACGCGCTGCTCTTCACGTCCCCACTCTTCCGGATAATTCTGGAGTATCTCGGTATCCAGCACGAACACGTGCTCGTGCATCAGTGTGGTGCCGAGCTGCGACGTATCAATGGCCCCGCGGACCGTTTGCACTTGTGCCATAGTGGAAAAATTCCTTTGGGTTACGGAAGAAAAGTATCCCAAGTGTTCTTGCTAGCGTCAAGAAAGAGCAGTGATTCCGAGTTCCCGTGAAGATATATTTTTCCTGGGGCAATTCCCGGTATAAACACACGGCTAGCGGAGATCGTGCAGCGAACTCACTACAGGATAGTTGGGAGCATTGGGGTACTGCGTGTTGCCTGGCCTGACGGCCAGCGCCACCGACATTCCAGCGGCGACGGCAGCGTCCAGTTCGTCGGGCACATCAGAGACAAAAAGGACGTCTGCCGGATTGGCCCGAAGCTCCTTGATGATCCGGGTATAGCTGTTCGCACTTTTTTTGGGACCCACATTGGTATCGAAGAAAGCTTCGATTTGAGGCGTTAGATTGCCAAACGGCGTGTTCTCAAAGACCATCTTTTGCGCAGCCACGCTTCCCGACGAATAGATTGCGATTCGCCTGCCCTGTTTGCGCCAGGCGGCAAAACATTCGGGCACATCGGCGAAAACCTCGCTTTGCAGTTCGTGGCTTGCGAAACCTTCCCTCCAGATATGGCCCTGGAGAGTTTTCAATGGGGTTGTCTTGCGGTCACGGTCCATAAGCCAGAGGCAATAGGCCACGGCAGAGTCGATGTACTTCCCATCTCCCTGGTTCCGGCCAAAGCCCGGCGCGCCGTCTTTCAAATCCTGCAAATTTTCTTCCTGCAGTCGCACCAGGGCATCTTTGATCTCAGGCTGCTCGCCGTGTTGCATCAGGTAGGACCGGATATTCTTACGAGCGTAAGGAAAGAGCTTCTCGTAGACGAAGCTGATAGGCGCGGTTGTTCCTTCCACATCCAAAAGAATGATCTGCGTCAGCTTCGCTGGGACCATCTCAGGCTCATTTCCGGTTTGCTGAGGCTTGACCGCGCTTCCATGATCGTTCGCTGTTAATGGTTTGCTCATTCGGCCGAGGCGGCAATCTTTTCGATGCGGGGTTGTGTAATGGCCAGATAATCACTCGTACGCAACGCCATGGATCGGTCAAGGCGCGCTGCGTTGAAAAAGATTTCCTCGTTCACTAGAAGCCCAGGATCGACAATGAGCTCCATTTCCGGCGTAAATGAGAATGGCAGGACCGTTCCCACTACACTGCCTGAGAGCTTCTCTGCAATGTCAGGAGAGGCAAAGGATATATATGTCCCTCCTAGCAATGATTTCACGGCATTTAAATTGACCCGGGCATCTCCAGCCACAACGCCCAGGATGTATTTGGTGGTTTTCCTGCCCAGCTTGGCCATGATCACGATGCATTTTGCCGCCTGTTCCAGCCGGTTGCCTCGCATCGGGCTCACAAGCTCGGTGCGCCCTTCAGCCGGATGATCGATTAGCCGGTACTGCGCTTTGTGTTGATCTAAAAGAGCGATTAAACGCTCATACGTTTCCTGTGACATTCGTTCTTCCGTCCTTGAATGTTCGCCCAATTTTGTGGACTTAAACGTTTAGTCGCCCGTAGGTTTAACGCCTGCGCCTTCAATCATCAATATGACCGTGCGCTCCGGCGCCCTGGTCTTATGGATAACTCCTTTGGGCACAGTGAAGCCTTGGTTGGGGAGAAGCTCTACACTGCGGTCCTGCAAATCAATGAAGAATCTTCCTTGCACCACATAGAAGAACTCGTCTTCCTCATCGTGCTTATGCCAGTGGAACTCACCGTGCACCACACCCAGCCTCACGACACAATCATTCACCCGGCAGAGCGTCTGGTTAAACCAGGGCTCTTTGCAGGCATTCACAAGGGCGTTGATATCTATCTTCTCCAGGTTTCCGAATTTCGCATCCAAATTAATGGAGTAGCTGGTTTGAGAACTCACAATAACCTCCAGAACATTTTCAGAATGGGAGCTAAAGCTGCTTTTATCACGCATCCGCAGTTTGCTACTGCTTTGACACGTATATCATAAATCGTGATCGCCGCCTCAACCAGCGCGTTTGCGGGGAGTGGGTCCATCAGCTATGGCAGGACTCAACCTGCTTTGATAACAGAAGCCAATTCCGTGTTCGACCTCATTGTCTCCGTTGCTGAAACTGCGAAGATGCTTCGCAACATCCCTGTGGCCTGAGCAATCGCAGCTTTGGCCGCGGGCAGATCGGCAAAGACATTCAGAAATGTGAATCCGTGAATCATCCCCAGATATCGCGTGGCAGTGACCTCCACTCCCGCGCGCGCAAGCTGCCGCGCATATGCTTCACCTTCATCCCGAACCACGTCGCACTCACCGGTGATGATCAATGCGCGCGGAAGCCCTTTAAGGTGCTCCAGGGAAGCCCTTAACGGCGACGCGGTAGGCTCCAATCGCACATTCGGATCGGGAGCATATTCATTCCAGAACCATTGCATGTCCTCCCGCGTCAGGAAGTAATCCTTCCCAAACTGCTGGTAAGACAAAGTTTCAAAATTGCAATCCGTGGTGGGGTAAAAGAGCACTTGCGCCAGGATTTTTGGTCCGCCACGTTGCCTTGCCAGCAAGGTAACCACGGTTGCCATATTGCCGCCGGCGCTGTCTCCCATCACCGCGATCCTTTCCGGATCAACGCCAATGCTTGCCCCGTGTTGCGCAACCCAGCAGGTGGCCGCATATGCCTCTTCAATAGCTGTGGGGTAACGCGCTTCAGGTGAGCGTGAGTACTCCACAAAGACAACCGCAGCTTCAGATCCGTAAGCAATCTCACGGACCAGGCGGTCATGGGTGTCTCGATCATTGACTACCCAGCCGCCGCCATGAAAATACATGATGCCCGGCAGCTTTCCACGGCTTCCTACAGGGCGGACAATGCGAATTCTGAGGCGGCCCTGGCTTCCAATTTCAATTTCCCTGTCTTCCACGTCTGCTTCGATTCTGGGCACGGGAAAACGCAGCTGCCCGATGACCGCCATGGCACGAGCAATATCCAGCGGAACCTCATAAAGATGCGGGCCGTCCTGCACTGCCAGTAAGCGCAGGAACTCCTTTACTTTACGATCAAGTATCAATTCAGAGCTCATCATGACTCTTTCCGCCCGGGCATGAGATCTACTCCAGAAAACCCCTATGCTTGCATTATCTATGTATTCCCCACATACCGGAGAACGGCCGCACTGACGATATGAGGCGACCATCCTAATAGCAGGTAATAACTGCCCGGCGCAAGCGTCTTTTCACTGGAATAATTCTTCAGGCTGATAAGGTTGTCACACGAATACACATGAGCGAACCTGGCGACATCCTCGCTGTAAACTCGGTCTAGCGCCACTTTCGCCGCATTCGCCATCACCCGCAGGTGGACCAGGCTGCCGTTGGTGCAAAAGAGAGCGCTAATATCCTCGGGTTGAATGCCGGCTTTTTCAAGTACTCCTCGGCTGATCTCCGTTATGTCCTGGACGCCCCCCACAAATTGATCAAAGTTCCCTAAACGTCCCATCGCGCCTAAATGAATATTGAACAGACTCTCACTGGCACAGATCTCAAAATTACCTTTGTCGGCTGACACAATGCAGGAAGCGGCGCCGTCGCTATAGACCGTACTGGCAGCCGGCCCCAACCTGCTGGGCGTCTCCTTGCGCCCAAAAAGAATCACCAGGACGTTCTTGGCTGGATTTTGCCCTGCTGTGAGGTCAGCAGCAATCCGCGCCGCTTCACCAAACGCGCTGCATGCCTGCAATGACAATCCAATCAAACGTGTCCGGATAAAACCGCTTTTGCGAAATATTGAAAACAAATCAGTTTCGGCGTCCAGTGTGTTGACCCAATCGGCATTCGAGGTGGCAAGCAGGATCAAATCTATCTCCTCAGGCCTCAATCCCGCGAGTTTCAGCGTCTCTTCTGCCGTGCTCATGCACATCTCAGGGATGGTGCGGCTGTCCTGATAAAAACTGCGCAGCCCCCTCCCCTTGAGATCATTCAGTATCTCGGGCGATATTCCCTCGCTCTCCCTCAAGCTCTCTATTGGACAGGGAGTACCAACCGAATAGGCAACACCAGACAAAAAACGATTCGCGCTTTTAACCATGGGTTCCATATATGATCGGCTTTGGGTCCCTAATTTAGATAAAGGATTGTCGTACGGTTTCGAGAGTAACACAGCAGATAATTTCCCGTCTAAGCCCCCCCTCAGCCTATACAACGGAATAAACAGCTATCCTTTCGGTCATAGGCTTTGTGTATCGGTTACGTTCCATTTTGGAACAAATTCCCATTTTGAAACCATCTCTCAATTTGGGAATTGTCAAAAAATTTTAACCTGCTTCACATTGATCTACTAATCACGGCGATGCTAGTATCGAGTTCGTCCAAGCTATATAAATCAAGAATTCATCTATATCACAGTTAGAACACGCGATAGAAGAGGTATTGAAGCTAGCCCTCATAAGGTATCTTTTTCACCTAACTATTAGGAAGTGTTAAAAGATATTAATTCACGAACGGTACCCTCATACAAGGAGATTACGACTAATGCAAGCTGCCGAGATGCAAGTATTACAGCCAGCCGACCTATACAAATTGGACGACGAAACTCGTAGCTTATTGATTGATTCAGCGCCACTGATGTGGGACTGGTCTCGAACAAAGTGCAAGCACAAAGAAGTTGGCGGGATGGAAGAATGGGCCAAGACCAATAAGGGCTCCGATGCTCCGGGCGCATGCGATTGGTATCATGGCACCTGGCAATTTTTACGTCTCCTGAATATGGTTGCGGTGCCACCGTGGTATGAGTTTTACAATGATGCTCTAAGTACAATTCTGCGCAAGAAGCCAACGGCCAACGTCCTTATTTCCGCCTGCGCAGACTATGGGATGCTGGCGACCCTGCATGAAGCGATCAAGACGGCAAAGGCAAATCCGACCATCAAAATCTACGATATTTGCGCCACGCCCCTGACCGCTTGCGAATGGTATGCCAAGCGGCACGGCCTTAAAATTGAATGCTTTGTGGACAATCTGATCACAAGCCCGTCCATGCCGCTGGGCAGCTTTGACCTGATTGTGACCGACGAGTTCCTCACTGTTTTGAAGAGTGAATATAAGCCAATGATTACCGAGCGTTGGCTGAAGCTCCTTGCGCCGGGCGGGTCGGTGGTTACCACTGCCATGATCGGCGGCGTCACGACCCCCGAATTGCGCCGCGGTTATGCAGAACGCAGCCGGAGCCTGTCCCAGATCGAAGCGGAGACCCTGGAGAAGACTGGCACGTCAATGTCAGATCTGCTTGAGAGGTTCGAGCAGTTCGCTGAGGTCCATACGCGGCATATGCTGGTGGATGAGAACGAGATTCGCGGGCTGTTTTCCAAATTCGATCTTAAATTCCTGAAAATGATTCCCACGCCGGGCGAGTGCGTAAACCCGACGAACTCGTACCAGATCGTTGCAGCCCGGCCGACAAACAGCTAGGCAGGATCGCAAGCTTCCTATGCTGCGTAATACAGCTTAAAGTAAGCCGCCTGAAACACTATCCTGTGTTTCAGGCGCGCTCTTTTCCCAACGTGTAAAATAATCCATGAGGAGAGAAGTATGGCCACAGTAGCCACCGGTGCTCATGAGCAGCTGCAACAGACACTGGCTGAATGGAATGCTACACAGAAAGACTATCCCCGCGACAAGTGTGTTCACCAGCTTTTTGAAGAAAGAGCGGCAGAAAATCCAGGCGCCACCGCGCTGGTTCATGGCGATCAGCAGCTCAGCTACAAGGATCTGGATGAAAGGGCCAACCAGCTTGCATGGTATCTGCAAAAACTGGGAGTAGGCCCTAATACCCTGGTGGGCATCTGCATGGAGCGCTCTATAGATATGATTGTGTCCCTTCTGGGAACACTTAAAGCCGGGGGCGCTTATGTTCCCCTGGATCCGGCATATCCACCAAAGCGTCTGAGCTCAATGGTAAGCGATGTGGAGATTAAGGTGCTGCTTACCCACCAAAATCTGGCTGACAGGCTGCCCGAAAACAAGGCAACCATGATTTTTCTGGACAGCCAGAAGGACTCCATTGCGGCTGAAAGCAAAACTCGTCCTGTGAGCGAAGCAACGCCGGATAGCCTGGTCTATGTGATTTTTACTTCAGGATCTACCGGCAAAGCCAAGGCTGCGGCCGTATTCCATCGCGGCTGGACCAATTTAATGCATTGGTTTGTTACGGAATTCAATGTAACCACCGCGGACAGGAATCTGGTGGTTAGCTCCTTCAGTTTTGACATTACCCAGAGAAGCATCGCTATGCCATTGATTCGCGGAGGGGAACTGCATCTGCTCGCCTCCAGCAGATTCGATCCAGGGCTGATTCTCGCAACTATCCACAAGAAACAGATCACCCTGATGAATTGCGCTCCCAGCACGTTCTATCCGGTGATTGAAAATCCGCTCCTGTCGCCGGCCCAGAAATTGCACTCGTTGCGGGTATTGTTCCTTGGCGGGGAAGCTATCTCGGCATCGCGCCTGCGGGAATGGGCTGAATCCACCGATTGTCGTGCGGAAGTGGCCAACGTGTACGGAGCAGCCGAGTGCAGCGATGTGTCTTCGTTTTACCGTCTCAAGGATTATGCCCGTTACGTGACTTCGTCCGTGCCGATAGGCAAGCCGGTTTTCAATACCCAGATCTATCTGCTCGACAGCGATTTGAAGCCCGTGGCCTTCGGCGAGCCGGGGGAAATATGCATAGCTGGAGACGGCGTAGGCAAAGGATATATTAATGATCCTGCCCTGACTGAGGAAAAGTTCGTCCCCAACCCCTTCAGCAGCGAACCCGGATCCCTGCTATACCGCACCGGCGATATGAGCAGATTTCTGCCGGACTGGAATCTGGAGTTTATCGGCAGGGTCGATCATCAGGTAAAGCTGCGCGGATACCGCATCGACCTTGGCGACATTGAAAACACTCTGCGACAGCATTCCGTGGTCAGGGAGGCGGTGGTTTTAAATAAAGGGTACGGTCCAAGCGACCAGCGATTAATTGCCTATCTGTCGCCCAAGGAAAAGAACACAACCCGGGAGAGGCTGGAAGAGGAACTTCGCCCCTTTCTGAAGGACAAGCTTCCGGAATACATGGTGCCCAGCGAATTTATCCGCGTTGAGGATATGCCGCTGAACCCGAATGGCAAAATTGATCGTTCCGCGCTTCTGGAGATCGATACTGGTGGCGCCGGGGTTAAAATTGGAGCGGAAGAGCCGCGCAATGCCATCGAAAAGGAAGTTGCCTCGGTTATCGCCCAGACCCTGAAGCTGGATCGCGTAGGCATCTATGACAACTTCTTTAACATTGGCGGAAACTCGTTTTTGCTTACAGAAGTCCTGATACCGCTTTGTGTCAATCTTCAAACCAGTCTGTCCATTGCCGACTTTCTCGCTGGTCCTACGGTGGCGCAGATTGCAAAACGTATAGAAGAGTTGAAATCTAAATAAACTCTGGACAGAACGTATGGCCTTCCCAATATCAAGTCGCGGCAATACCGGCCTGACGGTCCGCCAGGAGAATGACCACGAGTTCGAGGAACTCTCATCTGCCCTGGCTGGCATCGGCAAGGATTTCTACTCTCGTGGCTGGGTATTTGGCACCGGAGGCAACTTCAGTGCCGTGCTCAGCGGCGATCCGCGGCGGCTGGCCATTACGCCTACCTCGGTGGACAAAGGTACACTTGCTCCTTCTGACATCCTGGAAATCAATGAAGCAGGAGAGGTACTGACTGGGCGGTCGCGCCCTTCCTTTGAGTACCTCATTCATCTCGCTATTGTGCGGGCACAGAATGCGGGCGCGGTCCTGCATACTCATTCAATCTGGGCCACGGTCCTTTCCGAGCGCGAAGTCTCGCGCAACGGACTTAGCATAGAAGGATATGAAATGCTGAAAGGTCTCGAGGGCGTCAAGACCCACGAGCACCGGGAATGGGTGCCTATTCTCAAAAACTCTCAAGACATGGTTCAACTGTCGGGCCTGGTAGAAACCACGCTGAACCAGAGCCCGAATGCCCATGGCATCCTGCTTCACGGCCATGGCTTATATACCTGGGGACGAACGCTGCAGGAGGCGAAACGTCACGTTGAAATTTTCGAGTTCCTGTTTGAAGTTCTCGGCCGGACCACGTTCGGGCGGGAACAACGTTCACCATAGCATTATGCAAGAGGTGCAAGATGGCTGTTGTTACTATTCCAGAAGAAAATCGCACACTGTCCGATCCCGCAGAAATCACCTCATATCTGGCCGGTATCGGGATTGATTACGAGCAGTGGAACACGGATGTGGAAATTGAAGAAGGCGCCTCGCCCGAGGAAGTTTTGCAGGCTTATGCGCCGCACATCGAGCAATTAAAGGCCCGCGGCGGATATGTTACGGCCGATGTCATCGACGTAAATCCCAAGACCTCAGGCCTGGAAACCATGCTCGCAAAATTCAATATAGAGCACACCCATGATGAAGATGAGGTGCGTTTTATTGTTGCTGGACGGGGATTGTTCCACATTCATCCCCAAGGCAAACCGGTGGTCGGCATTGAGGTAGTCGCCGGCGACCTGATTCGAGTGCCACGGGGAACACTGCATTGGTTCAATTTATGCGTGGACCGCCGCATCCGCGCCATACGTCTGTTCCAGGATGTGGGCGGGTGGACACCGCATTACACCGGAAGTGGTGTGGACCGCAAATTTCAGCCTGTATGCTTTGGTCCAACCTACATACCGCCGCAGACCACTGTCAGCTAAGCAGTCTTTGGAAATGCCGTTTGAATCGTGATAAGAAGATTCGGCGCCCGCCAAAGCGGGCGCCGAATCTTCTTCACGCGACTGAAGTAGCCGCAACAGATTCTATGAGTATCTCTTTTTCGCCGAAGAGGCGTTCCGCAACGATTCCGTGCCGCTTGCAATAATCCAGCAGCTTGTTGGACTCGATAATAGGACGGCTTTCTTCGGTGTACTTCAGGCTCATCACATAATTGAGCCATGGCTCCTGTCCCATGGCATAGACATACACTTCACGGCAGCGGAACTGCTTCACCAGGTCCAGCGCCTGGTCGAAATTCGATCCGTAGAGCCGTCTTGACTGGTCATGGTCCCGCTCAAGAGGCCGGCTGAGCAGCGGACCATAGAGCCAGGAGAGAGGGGCTCCATCGCATTCCATGCCCAGGAACAAGGCATTCAGATCGCCGACCTCACGCTGTATGTTCTTATAAATCGCCGGCTCGATATTGCATGAGTCAGCCGCAAACAGCAGAGAACTCCGGGAGGTTTTAACCAGATATGCCATTTTCGTCCGGATATCCAGGTCACAATGCTCGCCCATGAATGGCACGCCCATGATTTGCATTTCGTCGGATTGCAACGTTTCGAGCTCCTGCAATTCCATGACTGACGGGAATCCGCAACTCTGAAGGAGCAGCTTCAGGGATGGGTCCTGCAAAGGACCACCACCGCCGCGCGGCACCACGATGTGGCGTATCTTGTGGCGAAGCTGCAGGAGGGTTTCAAACAGGACGTGGTCCTGATGATTGTGCGTGATCAGCACGTAATCGATCACCTCGGGCAAATCCAGATAGGTGTACCGTGAAATTTTGCTCTCATAGGTATAGCTCAGGACTGGATCGAAGAGCATGCTGACGCCGCCGGTCTCAACCAGAATGCACGCATGCCCGAAGTAGCGCCAGCGGATCCCTTTCCCGGTATAAGGTTTGTACGGGCGCGGCGGCTCGGGCGTAAAGAATGACTCAAACAATGCTTCCGAGCCGGCAGGCACATCGACCATGTCCCTGATCTTGTTCATGGGCTTGGGAGAAAACTTGAGGCGGAAAAGTTCATCAATTGAGCGATCGGCAAAGGGGATCTTCAAATGCAGGCTGCCGGGCGTCTCCAGGCGGGGAGTGCTCAGCACAAACGGCCGATCATCCTCTTGGATCGGCGACAACATTAAGCTCTGCGCCTCAGGATGGTAGTACTCGCTTTTGTAGAGCAGCGGCTCAATCAGCCGGAATGAGGGATTGTTGTTCAGGTCATAGACCAGCTCAACGTAGCCGCGCAGGGCGTCGGGAACGTCGTTGTATAAAGGATGCATCCACAAGCCATTCGCTTTGGAGCGTAGCATGGTGTTGAGCTGATCAATGGCCGCGGAAAGTTCAACCAGGTTGCTGCGTTCCTGTTTTGTCCTGTCACGCAGTGCCTTGATCTCATCCGCCCTCTTGCCGCCATAGTCAATAAACGGTCCTCCCAGCATGCGGGGATTCTTGACCGCTTCGGCATGCACCTGAGGAGCTGCGATGTAGGAATCCATGATCTTGAAGTGCCGTCCGCACATGTTCCGCGCATAAGTTGCGGGCGGGATTAAATAAGGCCACGCATACCAATGGTCTACGAGTGGTTCAACCTGGATATTTTGCCGTAAATAAAGCGGTTCTCGATTCATCTCTTACTCCTGTTTTCTAAACTCCAAAGCCGAATTTCAGTGCTTCACCGGCATTGTCACTGGTTTACCGCCACCACATGAACTCTGCGGGAGGCCTCTCCCTTGAGATCACTGACAATCTGGCCTTCGTCAAATTTAATAATTCGATCGGCCACGTGATAATAGCGATCGTCGTGGCTGATCACGAATATGGTTTTACCTCTGGCCTTCAGTTCCGGCAGAATCTGAAGGTAGAAAATATCTTTAAAATATGGGTCCTGGTCGGCGGCCCATTCGTCAAACACATAGACCTGCCGGTCTTCCAGATAGGCTGTGAGCAGGGCCAGCCGTTTACGTTGTCCTTGCGAGAGCTCAGTGGTGGAAAGCGTTCCGTTCTCAACTTTGACTTTATGAGCCAGCTTCAGTTGTCGCAGATAGGCATCCGCGGTGCTCGCCACCGCCGCGTCGGGCAATCCCAGTAATTGATCGAACAAAAAGAAGTCAGAAAAGACTGCGGTGAAGTATCCACGATATCTTTCCCTTTGCTGCGCGTGATTGACGGATAATTCTCCGTCAATGGTTATCTCACCCTGCTCAGGGGAATAGAGGCCTGTGAGCAGTTTGACGAAAGTAGTTTTACCGCTGCCGTTCCCTCCGGTAATGAAAACCAGCTCACCCCGGCAAAAATGAACATCGAGTGGTCCGAGCACAAAATTTTCCAGCTCGCCTTCACGACGGTAGGAGTGAGTGACTGCTTTGAACCGCAATTCCTGCCAGTCGCGGAGTTCATTGGCGGCCCCAGCGGCCTCGTCCTCGTTTTCCACCTGGGAAGAAAGCTGGAACCCAAGCTCTTTCACGTTTCTGATGGCCACGTTGGCCCGGGCAAGGGTGGGAGCCATGTTCATGATGACCTGTAAGGGTGTCATCATAGAGAGCAGGGCGAGCGTACACCCGGTCAGGGTGTCACGACTCAGTCCGCGAGAAGCAGGAAACGCGATAAGGACGAGACCTACCACAATAAACACCAGCGTCTGCCCCCACGTTGCCGACGCCGTATAAATCATCATCGCCGTCTTGTAGTGGGAACGGAAAGATGATGCCGTCCGATCAAGGAGGCTGGAGAAGAATGCATCGCGGCGGTCCTTGTGCAGTTTGAGTTCTTTCGACCCATAGAGCAGGGCCTGGAAATGCTTCAGCAGAGCCTCTCCATCTTTCCGGGCCCGGCGGAAAATGCCCTGCGCCTTTAATACCGGGAACTGATAGCAGGCACTTCCCAAAAAAACGAATAGGAGAATGATGGAGAGCACCTTCCATGAAAGCAGTCCGATATACAAAAGACAGCCGATTATCACAGTAGCGTTCAGGCACACCAGCGGGAGGACCTGTGCCGTGTTGGTAATGACCGGCAGATCATCGGTAAGAGCGGACAGCACCCGGTGTATCCCGAGTTGCTCCAGGTGACGCAATGGCGCCGCCAGGGCCTGGCGGCTTATCTGTATGCGGAGAGAATAAAGAGAGTCCTGACCAAGATTATTCAGAAGAACTTCTGAGACAAAACGTGAAAGCGGCAGCACAAGGCAGAGGCCCACAAACGCAAGCACAACCCGCGGACCACTGCTCCCGTCTCTTTTCAGTAACAGGTTGATCACGGCGAGCAGCGCCGCATTGCACGCGCCGCTGAAAACGCCCGCTACCAAACTGGCCACCACAGCTTTGCGGGAGTGCTTCAGAAAGAACCTTACAATCTCCATCTGCAACTCCTGGGGGCCGGCAGGCGCTCTCTTCCGCCGCCCCTTCGCTGTTTAGCCAGGTTGAGCATGCTATTCATCTCTCAGTGCGATGATCGGATCCACTCTGGTGGCGCGGCGGGCCGGGATGTAGCTCGCGACCAGCGCCACTGTTCCCAATAACGCGATCACAATCGACATCGCAGCCGGATCGGTGCTGGAAAGACCAAACAGCATCGAAGAAAACATATGGCCGGCAACCAGCGCCACCGGAACGCCAACGACGATGCCAATGACCACGAGCGTCAATGCTTCCCATAAAACCATGAACAAAACATCGATGCGTTGCGCTCCCAGGGCCATCCGCACACCTACCGAACGCGTCTTTCTGGTGACGATATAGGACATCACGCCATAGAGACCAACTGACGCCAACAGCAAGGCAACGATACCGAAGAATCCAGAAAGCTTGGCGATCAGGATTTCACCGTTGATCGATTCATCAACCGCAAGCGTCAAAGTGCGTGTGCTGATGATGGGAATATTCGCGTCAAAACCCTTGATTTCCTTGCGCGCCATTTCGATTATTGGCTCGGGGTTTCCGGAGGTCTTAAGAATGAAATGCAATTCTCCAGTCGGGTCTTCCGATTGGCTCAGGGGCACATAAAAGCGCCTCGGCACTTTGCCGCGCAGGGCCTGGTCGCGCGCATTCCCAGCCACCCCCACAATCTCCATGGTGGGATTTTTTAAGGTGGGATCATCAATGGTAATTTTTCTGCCAATGGGATCGCTCGACCCGAAATAGAAACGGGCCATCTCGTCATTAATGACAGCAACTCTGTGCGTGGATTCCAGGTCCTGCGCGCCAATCTCCCGGCCCGAGATCATCGGAATTTTCAGGATGCTGAAATAGTTAGCGCCCACACGCTCGGTTGGGGCTTGCAGATCGGCGTCCTTTCTGGGAATAAAGTTTTCCACTTTAATCTGGTCACTGGAATCGCTGCCGGAGAACAGGCCGTTTTTGGAAAATGTGACAGCTTGCACGCCGGGCAGCCCTGCAAGACGGCTGGCCATCTGATTGGCATAATTCACCCGTTGCTCAAATGCTTTATAGCCGGCTGAAAGAGGATCGGTGCGGAGCAGCACGAGATTTTCCTGGTTATATCCAAGGTCTACGTCGCGCAGCTTCTGCATGCTGCGCACCAGAAGGCTGGCCGCGAACAGCACTGCCACGGAAAGAGCCACCTGTCCGGTCGCCAGCACTTTACCCCAATTCCAGTGGAACGGTCCGTAGCGGAACTTTCCCGTTCCCTCGGTTTTGCTTCTGAGTGCGGAAGTGAGCGCCACATCGAGCGAGCGCACCGCTGGCACAATCCCAAACAGGATTCCCGTCAGCAAGGAAACCCCAAGAGTGAATCCCAGCACATTAAGGTCAATGGTGGCTTCAGTGCCGGTAGTGCGGCTCATCTGCAATAGCACTCCGGTTCCCCAGTAAGCCACAGCAATTCCCATCGCTCCACCCGCCAAAGCCAGAAGAATGCTTTCGGTCAGCAGCTGCCGGATGATGCGAATCCGTGGCGCGCCGATCGCCAGACGCACCGCGACCTCCTTTTGGCGGCCAAGGGCCCGTACGAGAAGCAGATTAGCAACATTCACGCAGGCGATGAGCAGCACCAGCCCCACAATGCCGACAAGCAGGAAAAGCGGCTGCTTGTATCTGCCCCGCACAAGCGAGAACCCTCGTGATCCTTCTGTAACCTCGACGTGCAGATTGGTAATCGCCTGCCGGTCCAGCCCAGGAAACTTTGCCGCCAACGGTCCTGCCACCTGTTGTTGAAAGATCAGGTTCATGTTGGCCGCAGCCTGGTTCATGGTCACGCCCGGCTTCAAACGGGCGATAATGTGGAGGAACGAAGCGCTATAGCTCTTAAGCCAGGGCCGGCCCGGAAGCAGTGCCGCCTGCATGGTTACCGGCACCCATATATCCTGGCGATCTCCAATGGTGTCTCCAAAAAATCCGGGCTGGGCCACGCCGATGAGAGTAAACGGATATCGATTCAGCAACAGGGTGCTTCCTATGGCTGCGGGATCGCGCCCCAGCTTTTCCGTCCAGAAGCCGTAGCTCACCACGGCAAGCGGATGCGCGTCTGGAACGTCGTCATCTTCCTGCGTGAGCGTCCTGCCCAAATAAGGGTTCACACCAAGGACTGAAAAATAGTTCCCGCTGACCAGGGAAGCCAATGCCTGATCGGTGATCGGGATAGCCTGCGTACCTGTGCCCGGTTTTGCAACCCTCACCCGGTTTACTTCGCCGCTGACCAGCATCCCGGAGAAAACTGTCTGGGAATCACGAAAATCCCGGTAAAGCGGATAAGAATAGATATCGGTTCGCGGCGGAGAGCCATCGGCCCGCAACTTCACCAGGGCTGGATCTCCCACCACCACCAATTCCTGGGGATTCTTTACCGGCAGCGGTCTCAGCATCACGGCGTTCACAAGGCTGAAAATAGCGGTATTGGCGCCAATCCCCAATCCCAAGGTCAGCACAATTGTGATCATGAGCAGTGGGGACCGAAAGAAAACCCGCAGCCCATGCCGAATATCCTGAAAGAATGTTTCCATCTTTTTATGTTCTCCCGTGTATCACTTTGCTATTGTTTGCTGCTGTACCGGAACGCGCGCAATTCTTTTGATTTGGGGGATGGCTTCCACTTGCGCTTCCGCATGGGAAAGCTCGGTAATCGCCTGGGCCAACTGGGCCACGGTGGGCGCTTCAAAAAGCCGGCGCAAGGGCAATTCTACCCCGAGTTCATGGCTGATTTGAGCCACTACCTGGGTAGCCAAAAGGGAGTGTCCTCCTATGCGGAAGAAGTCGTCATGAATGCCCACCCGCTCCAGTCCCAGGGTCTTTTCCAGAATGGCCACCAGCTTCCGCTCAATATCGCTTTCCGGCGGAGCATAGGGCGCGGCCGCATCCCGGGCCTTTTCCAACTGCTTCGCCAGCACCTTCAGCTTCAGGCGGTCCACTTCTGCTTCCCCAAGCCTCGGAATGCGCTCCACCAGATGCACCGTACGCGGCAACATAATCTTGGGGACCTTTTGTAATAACCAGGCTTCCAATTTGTCTGTTTCAGGTGCCTTTTCCCCGGCCACAAGAAACGCCGACACGCCGTTCTGTCCAATCAGGACGGCTGCATCCTGCAAGCCATCAAAACTCTTGAGCGCCGCTTCCACTTCTGCGGGCTCCACTCGGACCCCGGCAATCCATGCTCTTCCGTCGCGGCGTTCGAACATCCGCAACGTTCCATCGTTCGCGTGCCACCCCATGTCACCGCTGCGGAAAACGCAGGCCCCGCGTTCGCTGGAATACTCATCGCTTAAAAAAACCTCTTTCGTGCGTCCACCCAGGTTGTTGTACCCAAGCGCCAGGTGTTCTCCGCCAATAAAGATTTCACCCACAATGCCTTCCGGCTGCGGGTTCATGTCCGCATCCAGCAACTCCAGCTTTACGCCGGCGGCAAGGTACTCCGCGATCCCCTTTTTACGCTGCGAAAGAGGATATAAAGCGCACCAGCCGCAGGTCTCATTCAGACCGTAGGTGAGGTACACCTTGTCGAGCATCTCCCCTTTCAGGTTCTCTCCCAGCCGGGCCACGTCCGCGCCCCGGTCGGTGCACACGATGAATCTGACATTTTTCAGCGTGGTGCCGAACTCTCTGGCCAGCCGCTCTATTTCCGGACCGCGGGCAAAGAGCACGTCGACCTTCTGCTCGCGTATAGTGGAAGCCCATTTGCGCGGAGTTCCATCCGCATCCAGTTGCACGATGGTTGCACCCGTCCCTAGGCAATGCAGTACCTCAAGGATTCCATTTTCTTCCGTTGCCAGCTGCGGCCAGAGGCCGACCAGGTCCGCAGGCAGAATTTTTGCTTCTAAGGCAAAGGTCCGCGGCAACAGGCCGCGATGGGGAACCACCACACCTTCCGGACGGCCTGAACCACCGGATTGATAAACCAGCAGCGCCGGCTCTTCTGGTTTGCAGATTCTGGATTCGATTGGCGCCGTGGCTGAAGCTGATGGGCTGCCGCTCGCAATGACAATGCATTTCAGTCCAGCCTGGCGAAGCTGTGGCTCAAACTTTCCTTCCGTTAACGCCCAGCCTGCCTCAGCATCTTTGAGGATTGATTCCATGCGCGCAGTCGGCCCGTCAGTATCCACCGGCACCGCCACAGCTCCGGCTTTGAAAACACCTAACAACGCCAGGGCCATCTCCCCCGTCTGGCCGGTACAAACCGCCACCCGTGCGCCCGGCTGAACTCCTCCGGCTTGCAACTGCCCCGCAATTTCACCAGCTCGCTGATTCAGGTCCCGGTAAGTGATCTGGTTTTCGCCAATGATCAGAGCAACTTTCTTCTCGTCGCGGGCATGTTCGGCAATCAGTTCAGCCCATGTTTTCTGCGCGGCCAGAGGCGTGCGCGTGACCTTTGAGCGCCAACCCTGCGCCAGGCGGGAGCGCTCTTCCTCATCCACCAGCGGCGCTTGCGAAACCGGCCGGTCCGGATCATGCACCAGCGATTCCAGCAGGAAAACGTAGCGGCGCAATAGCGCGGAGATGGTTGCCGCCTCATATAGATCCGTGCTGTACTCCAGCGATCCCCTGATGAGGTTGCCGAACTCCTGCATCACTATCGTCATCTCAAACTTGGCGGTATCATTCGGCAGCTCAAGCATGCGAAGCTTGGCCGAGCCCAGTTCCAGTTCCGGCATGGGAGCATTCTGGAAGGCGAACACCGCCTGGAAAAACGGCGTTCTGCCTGAATTGCGGTCTGGCGAGAGTTCTTCCACCAGCTTTTCGAACGGCAGCTCCTGGTGCGCATAGGCACCGAGGGTCGTCTCTTTCACCTGCCGGAGCAACTGGCGAAAGGTAATCCCGGGATCGAAATTCGCCTTCATCACCAGAGTGTTGACGAAAAATCCGATCAGCAGTTGCGCCTCTTTCTGAGTGCGTCCGGCGATCGGCGAGCCCACAAGGACCTCCGTCTGCCCGCTGTACCTGTGCAGAAGAGTTTGAAAAGCTGCAAGCAGCACCATGTACAAGGTAGCGCCGTGCTCCTGGGCAAATAGCTTCACGTCCCGGGCCAGTTCCGGCTCAATCTGTACTCTCTCCGTCGCCCCCTTATTGGCCGTGCGCGCGCCCCGGGGATGATCTGTCACAATTTCCAGTGTGGTAGATCCCTCCAGCTGATTCTTCCAGTAGTCAACCTCGGCCTGCAGGCGTTCACCGCTCAACTGCTCCTGCTGCCAGGCCGTGTAGTCCACGTACTGGATTGGCAATTCCGGCAATGGCGACGGCATGTCCTGCGCAAACGCACTATATAAGTCAACCAGTTCGCGCACCAGGACGCCCACCGACCAGCCGTCGGAAATGATGTGGTGCATCATCACTACCAGCCAGTAATGTTGTTCTCCCAGCTGCAACAGGCTCACACGGAACAGCGGTCCGCGCTTAAGATCAAAGGGAGCATTGGCTTTCTCCCGCGCGAGTTGTTCGGCTTTGGTCGCCCGCTCCTGCTCTGGCAGTGACTGCAGGTCCACAACTTCGATGCTCAGAGGCATGTCCGCATAAATCACCTGCTGCGATTCGCCCTGCTCGCCGCGAAAGAGCGTTCGCAGAGATTCATGGCGGCGCACGATCTCCTGCAGGCTTTTTTTCAGCGCTTCTGTATTGATCTCACCTTCAATTTCTACCGCCCCCGAAACGTTATAAGACACATCACCAGGAACAAGCTGGTCCAGAAACCACAAGCGGCGTTGCGCAAAAGAAGCCGGAAACGCAAAGCTTTGGGATGATTCCTGCGGAGCATGCGCTAACGAATTGGAAGTAGAAGTGGTTGCCATGGCTAATCTCCTGGAACAGGAATCATCTAATCGCGCAATGCCGCTGCCGGACGGGCCAGCCGTTTGATTGGAGAAATGCTTTTCTTACCCAATCCTGTAGCGGCTCCGGAATTAGTAATGATCTCCGCGAGCCTTTTGATGGTTGGCGCTTCAAACAGTTGGCGAATGGGCAATTCCACGCCTATTTCATCGCTGACCTGTGCCAGCATCTGGGTTGCCAGCACTGAGTGCCCCCCGATCTGGAAAAAATCGTCTTCAATGCCCACCCGCTCCAGCGCCAAGGTGCGCCTCCAGATCGCCGCCAGCTGCTGCTCGAGTTCGGTCTTGGGCGCTACGTACGCCACCGGGGTTACAGTTTGTTGTTCCAGGGAGGAAATCGCCAGAACCGGCAGCTCGCCCGCGATAAAACTTTTCTGACAGCCGCGCCGCTGGAGCTTTCCGCTGGAGGTTTTGGGAATTGTACGAGGCGGCAGAAGACCTACAATGTGAACAGGCACGCCGTACTCGTCTAAAATGGCGGCGCGGATGGCCTGCACAATCTGTTGTCGGTCCGGGTGTTGCGGACTGACCTCGGCCAAAACAATCAATCTTTCTTCCTCACCGGATTCCGAGGAAAAGGCAACGCAGGCGCCTGACTTCACAGCGGAGTGGGCCATCTGCGCCGTCAGTTCAATATCCTGCGGATAGAAATTCCTGCCCTGTAGGATAATCAGGTCCTTGAGACGGCCCGTCACAAAAAGCTGGCCGCCCACCATAAACCCAAGATCGCCGGTACGCAGGTATGAACGATCTCCATCACTATGGGCAAGACGGGCCGCAAAAATGTCACAAGTCTGCTCGGGCTGGTTCCAGTAGCCTTTGGCCACGCTGGGGCCGGAAATCCAGATCTCGCCAATCTCTCCGTCATCGCATCGCTCTCTGCTTTGCGGATCGACAATCAGCACGCTTATCTCCAGCTGGCTTTCTCCGGCACAAACCAGGGTTCGGCTGCCGGTTCCGGCGGCTGGAGTTTCAACAGCCCGGTTCCGCTCCAGGGTTTCCGCGGCATAGGCCCTGGATTCCGGCGACGCGCCGGGCCTTGTTCCGCTGACGAAAAGCGTTGCCTCAGCCAATCCATAGCAGGAGAGAAATGCTTCTCGCCGGAACCCGAACGGCGCAAAGGCCGACGTGAACCGATCCAAAGTGTCTTTGCGGACCGGCTCCGATCCGTTAAAGGCGGTTTTCCATGAGCTCAGGTCCAGATGCTCGCCGGGACCGAGCTTGCTCACGCACAAGTCAAAAGCAAAATTGGGCCCTCCGCTCACCGTGCCGCGAAATTGCGAAACTGCGCGCAGCCAGCGGAGAGGACGCTGCAGGAACGCCATTGGCGACATGAAAGTACAAGAAGCCCCGGCAAATAATGGCTGCAGTACGTTGCCAATCAGTCCCATGTCATGGTAAAGGGGCAGCCACCCTACCACGTGCATGGCGGAATCGGTAGCAAAGCCTCTCTGGATAAGGGATTCATTGTGGAGCACATTCCCATGGCTCACCATTACGCCCTTGGGTTGTCCCGTGGAGCCGGAGGTATATTGCAGAAAGGCCAGCGTCTCCTCGCTGATGCTGGGACGCGTCCACTCCGGCGCAGGCTCATTCAGGATTTCTGAAGTGGCTACCCACTGCGCAGCTCTCAATGCTGGAGCTTGTTGCTCCAGTGATCGGCTCAGCTTGAGAAATGCCGAATTCGTAAGGACAAAACGGCATTCTGCGTTCTTCGCGATTCCCTCAAGCCGTGAAAGAGTGCGGTGCGGATATGCGGGAACGGCAATCACACCGGCATAAAGACTTCCCAGAAATGCGGCAATGAATTCCAGACCTGCGGGGTAAAGGAGCAGAGCGCGGTCGCCGGGAACTGCGTCCAGTGCCTGGAGATGGGCGGCTATACTTCGGGCATACCGCTCCAGATGAGCATAATTCCATTCTTCTGTTGGCCCCTGCGCGTCTCCAGAAGCGAGAAATCGGTACGCCAGGGCTTCCGGCTGCTCTTCCGCTCGCAGACGCAATAGATCAACAATGCTTCTGATGTTATGGAATGGAAGATCTTTGCCTGCAAGGACACTCATATGAATTCTTACGCACGTTAGTAAGTTTAAACTATTCCAATAACCTAAGAAATTCCCATTTCGGGAATAATAGTTCCATTATGGAACACGATAGTTGTCTGTTCGGATTTTCAATCCATGTAATAACACAAAAATACTAAACATTTCACAGTAAGTATCCTGTTGTTCTGATCTTAATATAAACTGAATTTGGCTTTCGAGCGTTGACTGGATAAAACTGTATTTATACTAGGGACCGGATCTCAAGCCTGATAATCAAGCTTGAACGTAAGTAGCATTAGAACGGGTTAACCATCTGCAGTTTAACCCACGGGTGGTTACTCGCTACGGAAGTTAAATTCCAGAAACCCTGTATTGCGCATGGCCAGCCTGCCTTTCATACTGCTGGGCGGCCCGCTGTGATGCGTGGGTGGAGCGTGTAATGCCGAGACTTCTCTTTGCCGGGTCAGATTTCATTCTCGACAGTTACATGGCGGCAGAGTCGCTGCTGCAACCATCGACCTCCGTCTGCATCCTCTTGAAGCGCGAAGATTCGCATCTCAAGGAAGAGATACAGCATTTTGTATGTGGCATTCTGCAGGAAACCATGCAGAAGGAGCCCGCCGAAGCAGCTTGTGGCAATCTCATTGTGACTGCAGCCGAGTCAGATGATCCGGCAGACATGGCCCGGACCATCAGGGAATTTGACGCGCAACAAGTTTGGTTTACCCCTGCCGTCCGGTCTGCACGCATCGGGCCAGACGCGCAATCTCACCTGGCTCGTTTGCTGTCAGCCTTGCGCAGCTCCCCTATTAAGTATTTCAATTATGTCGCGCCTTGCGCTGTGAACAATCAATTTGTGGACCAGGGGCGTGGAGAGCAGAATGATTTTGAAAGTTCCCGGGCTGCACAATTCCAGTCCAGCCAGCTTCCCTTCAGACTGTTCCATATTCCATTGATTGTGGGAGAGTATCTATCCTCCCGGATGCCCACAGGCCATCCTTTCCTTCTTTTTCTGGCGGAGCTTAACCAGCTAAAAAGGGAAATTGAGGAACGTTATCTTGACTATTTCGAATACCAGTCACTTCGCTGCCCGGCGCCAGCCAATTCTCATTTGAACCTGATACACGTCCGGGAAGTGGCAAGAACGTTATTGAGGATCTCCTCAGATGAAGGTGCGACCGGGCGAACGTACCGGATTGCAAGTCGTAAAAATATTTCCTTCGATCAATTATGTGAATGGGCAGGCATAGCATATGAGCTCAATCTGATGAGCGTGGATGACCCGGATGAACTGAACGCCATTGACCGGCTATTTGCCGAACGGGTCGCAGCTCTCAGCAGGTTCTTTGCGCCGTCGTCCGAAAGCCCGCTCCGGAAAGACTGCGAATGCGTCTCCCTGGAAAGCCGCTTTATGGAAGAGAAGTTTGCCATCGCGGAATTAAGGAAGATACGACGCCGTCAAGCGGCGGAGATGGACCGCGACCTGGCGCGCGCCGCGGCGTTGTCCGCAGAATTGCGCCCCACGACTGTGCATGTCAATGAAGGCGAGCTGACTTACTTCACGGCGGGTTTCCATGGCACTCCGGTGGTTATGATCAACGCTCTGGGACAGGGATTGCGCTATTGGTCCAGACTCATGAGCGAGCTCTCGCAAGAGCACAAAGTTGTCATCTGGGAGCCAAGGGGGACCGGCTCCGCTCCTCATCCTTTCTCCATTGCTGACCAGGTAAACGATCTCAACGCCATTCTTTCCCATGAAGGCATAGAGAGTTGTCATCTGATTGCATGGTGTACCGGTCCGAAGGTAGCGATTGAATTTTATCTGCGCCGGCCTGAAGCTGTTGCTTCCATGGTCCTTCTCAATGGGGCGTACAAATGCCCGACTACGCCGAGTACGCTCATTTCGGAATATGAGAATAATTTAGAAGGATTGTTCCGCGCGCTCGATAGCTCCCCCACTATGGCTTCTGTCATCCGCAATGCACTGCTGCAAAGCGCGGTGGATTCTGAAATACCTTCGCCATCTGAGATGGATGGGAAAGAACTGGCATCGCGTGTGCTATTGCTGAAGAGCCGTGACTTGCAGACCGAGGTGCTTAAACCTTTTGAGTCGGAGTTGAGCACGCTCAACTATGCCCGCCAGGTACTTGAGTTTTATTCCTGCGATGTTGGTCCCAAAGCGCCAAAAGTGGAGGTGCCGGTGCTGTTGATTGGAGGAGAGTATGACCAGATTGCCTCCCCGGCGCTTTCGCGCCATCTTGCACAGAGCCTGCCTTCTTCGCGCTATGTGGAGATGAGGGGCGCCACGCACTACTGTCTTTATGAGCAATCCGGCAGGGTTTGTGGGCTGATTCAAGAGTTTTTCAGTGAGTTGGAAAATTCCGGTAAGCTGCCTCCGGTACAACAGGCGGCTTATGCCGGAGAGTTCTCAAAAAGAGCATGAGGTTATGAGCAATACCATCAGCACAGCTACTCCCTCTACCAGGCGCGTTCCGTATTGCGCGCCGCGCAATCAGGTTGAACAATCGCTGGCCGTAATATGGGCTGAGACTTTAAAACTGGATGTTGATACCGTTGGAATTAACGATAGCCTAGCCGATCTTGGCGGCACACATTCCCTGCTGGTCATACAGCTCATTGTCCGGATCGCTGGTGAATTCGGGGTCGAGCTTCCACTCGCCGAAGTTCTCTCGAAACCTACTATCAGCCAGCACGCGGTGCTCATTGAGAGCGTCCGCCAACAGAAGCCCGCTTCAGGTTAGGAATACTTCACCATCATGAACCAGCGCATAAGCGCATCCGCCGCATAAGTTGTACTCTAAGACTCTCGCCCGATTACGATTTTGGCATCTTATTTCGTGCTGCTGGGAAGCTGGCGTTCGCTCCTGATGAGCCGGGTTGGGACGAAGCAGGTCGGCTTTCGGCCTGAATCGAATCGCTCAACAGCTTACGACCATTATGAGACCAATCTCAAGCGGGAAGCTTCTGCGCGTGATCACGACATTGCACTGATTTCCAATCGCCTTCCCGCCAGCGGTTGCATAGCGGGAGTCGCGCAAGCTGCTGTCCGGGATCATCGACAATACTCTGCAGCAGAAACGAGTAGTGCTCAAATATCCCGGCGATGGTTTCGGGATCGAAGAGGTCCATGTTGTAAAGCACGCCGAACACTAGAGCGCTGCCGGTATCGGTGATGAAGACCTGGATGTCGTGTTTTGCGGGAGCAATCTGGGTTTCAAAAGGCGTTAGTTCCGTGGGGCCGAGCGGGGAGTTTGACTGCGGCAGGTTCTGCAACGTAAACGTCACGTGAAAAATGAGAGGGCGGCTGGGGTCGCGCTCGGCGGCAAGCTCCTGCACAACACGGTCGAGCGGTATGTCCTGGTGAGCGTAGGCGCCCAGAGCCGTCTCGCGAACATTACTTAAAAGTTCGCTGAAGCTCCAGTCGCCCTGGAGCTTCGTCCTCATGATTACGTTGGTGGAAAGATACCCAATCAATCCTTCCACGGTGGGACGGTTACGCCTGGCTATATTGTTGCCCACAGCAATATCCTGTTGCCCGGTATAGCGGTACAGCAGAGTTTGATAAGCCGCCAGCAGCGTCATATGCAGAGTTGCATTCTGCCGCTGGCCCAGTTGCCGCAGTCCTTCGGCGAGGTCCGCTTCCACCCGGAAAAAGTATGCCCCACCTTTTGTGGGAGTTGAGCTCTTCTTCGGACGGTCGTAAGGGAGCTTGAGGGCAGGCGTGCCGGAAAGCCTCTTCGTCCAATAGTCAAGCTGCGGCTGCAATCCTTTTCCTGCCAACAACTCTCTTTCCCACTCGCTGAAATCGGCATATTGAATGGGAAGTTCGGGTAGCGGTGAAGGCTTGCCCGCGAGGAAAGCTGTATAGATGATTGACATCTCGCTCAGCATCACTCCCATCGACCAACCATCTGAAATGATATGGTGCATCACGAGCAGGATCACGTGTTCCTGCTCCTGCAGACGGAAAAGCGTCACGCGCCACAAGGGAGCGGTGCCCATATCGAATGGAGCCGTGATGTCCGCCTGCACCAGCCTTTGGGCCTCCTGTTCCCGCTCTTTGGCAGGGAGCGACCTTAGATCAATGAGCGGCACGTCGAAATCCAGCTCTGCCAGAATAGCCTGCTGGGGGTTCCCGTCGATAGGAACAAAGCGAGTCCTCAACGATTCATGACGGCGCACGACTTCGTGCACGCTGCGGTGAAACGCATCCAGGTCCAGCGGTCCTTTTGCGCGAACGGCATAAGGGATATTGTAGAGCGCGCGTCCTGGATTTTTCTGCTCGTTAAGCCATAAACGGCGCTGGCCGAAAGAGGCCGGGAACATATAAACGGCGGAAGGCGGCGACTGCTGCATGTTTGCGCCAGTGCTCATGAAATAGAACTCATAAAATGCCAGACTGCGGGGACACCCGGGCCGTCCGCAGCATCTCTTCCATAGATGGGTTTTGCTAGGGCCGTAATTTCGTTAAGTCGATATCCAGCAGTTTGGCCCATGCCTGATTTCGGAGAACGACCACCTTGTATAGCTCGGGATAAGCATCCTTAACGTAATCATGGTTTAGGGCCAATGCCAGCAGCTCGGCAAAACGCATCCGCGTATATTTCTGGAGGTTAACCTCGTCCAGGCACTTTCTTCCCTGCCCTATGGAGTCCGCGAGGAGTTCTATGCGATGCCACCACTGCGCCGGCAAATAAAGCACATCGCCGGGCTTTAAGACACACTGCAGAATCTGCACATTGGGAGCGTTCACCAGCGTGGTGAACCCGAATTCGCCTGATTCATCCCGCTCCAGGTTCGCCGGGGGACTCATGACACACCAGTGTTTTTCCCCGACGATCTGCGCGTGCATCACATCAATAAAGTAAGAATCCTGGTGGATCCTCGTGGTCCCGCCCTTTTGGCCAATCCAAAGCTGATGGTTGGTGGAAATCTTTTCGCCGAAAAGATTGCGCCGGAAATCATATTGCGCAATCGGCAATTCCGGTAAATCTTCCGCCAGTTGCGGACAGGTGGCCATGTAAAGCCATTCCTGCAGGTAGATGGGCGGCTGGCCGCTGTCACGGCTGGCTTTCAACATGTCGACGAATTCGGCAAAGGTGACCCGTCGCGCTCTTTTGCTGTTATAGCTATCCACAACCACGGAGGTATTGCCGCATTTGTGCGCCAGATAGTCCCAGTTCCACTTCTTCAACGCCGGCCATTCATCCATCAACCCTTCGACAACCACCGGTTTCAGCTTCTTGCGGTATTCTTCCACGAATTCGTTGACGCTGAGCTTCCGCCGGCGTTCAATCTGCGGCGCCTTTCTCATGGCTTCACCAAGGACGCCGCCGGCAAAGCTGGCCTCGATTTTGTCAATCGTCTCCCGGTCCCGGATCTTAAGCATGTTTGTTTCCGGTTCACTCTGGAAACTAGTGACAGGCGGTTCCAACGTGTCCGTCTTCATGGCGTAATCCTCCGGCTCCAAGTTCATTCACGTGGCTGCCAAACAAGCTTCAGTGCAGGGCTTGAAGTAGAACTTATGTTCTCGCTTTGAGATGGACATGTCAATCATCTGTGAGAATTTGTTCGCATTAATTCATGTAAAATCGGATGGGTTCGATCTTCCAGAGATACGGAGTAGATCTATTCTCAATAGCTGAGATGGCCTAAGCGCGTGCTTTAGACGCTGGGTATGTTCCCAAATCAGGAAACGGATACTGATCTAATTGTTTTATCTATATAGTTTTATCTATATGTAAGATAAAGTTGTTCATAGGAGAGCTGCTATGTCATGGGAAAACATTCGGGATGCACGGCTTGAAAACGAATACGTCCTGCTCCGCCGTGTTTTGCCGGAAGACCGGGATCAATTACGGGAAATAGCGTTGGACCCTGACATATGGAAATATTTCGTCTTTCGTGTCAGCACGGAACGGGAATTCGAACAATTTATGGCGGACGCGCTCGACGAAACCAACTCAGGCAAACGGATTGTTTTCTGCATCATCGACAAGAAAAACCAGCGCATCGCCGGCAGCATGTCATTTGGCAATCTGGCGGAGAAAGAGAAGCGGCTTGAGATTGGATGGTCATGGCTGGGCCGGAATTACCGTGGCGCAGGAATCAACCGCTGGGCTAAGTACCTGCTGCTGGAATATGCATTTGAAACGCTGGGATGTGAACGCGTGGAATTCAAGACGGACGTCCTGAATGTGCAGGCAAGGAGGGGGCTAGAGAACATCGGCGCAAAAGAGGAAGGCGTGCTCCGCAGTTATAACTTTATGCCCGATAACCGGAGGCGCGACGCAGTGTATTACAGCATCCTTAAATCCGAATGGAGCGAGATAAAAAAGATTCTGTTTACCCAGGGCAAGGTGCGCAATCGGGCGACGTCTGTTGGAACGGGTACCGGGAGGTAAAGAAGCAGGCAACGGCTGCATCAAATCATGTCTCGCTCTGGATGGCGTGATGCTGCGCATTCAATTCACAAATCGTTTTAAGAGTTAGTCTCCGCTTACTGCCCGTAAGCTCCTCGCCACAACAAATTTGTGCTGGCGTAAACCTCCTCGATCTCCGCTTCCAGCGAACGGTAAATTTCTCTGCGAATAGGCTTATATTGCGACGTGAGCAACCCGTTCTCCATCGAGAATGGCATTGGAGATATCACCATGCCGCGAATCTGTTGCTCAGGGAAAAGAGTTTCATTGATGCTATCGATGTGCTTTTGCAGCGCTGCCCTGTCCACTGAAGCGGATGCGGGAGAGATTAGCGCCGTTACAAACGGTCTTCCTGTCCCGTACAGCACGCACTCGTGCACGTCGGGATGAAGCTTGATGCGCTCTTCCAGTGGAGGAGCTAGCACATTGCGCCCGGTCCCAAGGACTATCAGATCGTCGATACGCCCCTGGATGAATAGATATCCATCTTCATCCAGATAGCCCAAATCGTAAGTCTTTATCTCGCCTGACGGCATGAACAGCTTCTCGTTGTCCCCAGGCTTGCACCACTTATATCCTTTGATGATCGGGTTTCGGCTTGCCACCATCAACATGCCTTGAGCATCAATGCGAAGAGTCTTGTTGGACAGCACCTTGCCCACACTGCCAATACGATTCGCCTTGGGACAGTTCTTGGAGATGATGCATGTTTCATTCAGGCCGTAACCCTGGTAGAGCGGCACTCCGCAATCAAAGTAGTAATCCAGGGTAGCCCGGCTGGCCGGAGCCGAACCGGTCCAGAGATATCGTATCCGTCCTCCAAGTTTGGCCTGGATCGCCTTGCCGCGTAAAACCAGGTCATCCGGCGCATAGCTTGCTTCCGCTTCTAGTTGTCTCTTCAGGTCTTCAAAAAAGCCGGGGACGCCCATGATCACCGTGGGATGAACCGCCTGCGCCATGGGGAAGACATAGTCGAGCGTAGTGATGGATATGTCATGGTGAAAAGCCATTGCGGAATAGATCCAGTAGCGCTGCTGGAGCTGGGCCAGCCGCAAAAAGACGAGAATGTTGTCATCTTTCCCGTGCTCAAACATCTCCTGCACATCCGTGAGTGAATCATTGATGCCGCCAACGAAGGCCTCCATCCCTTTTGCCGGTCCAGTGCTGCCAGAAGTGAATTTAATCGCGCATATATCGTCCGGCTTGTAGCCTTCATGGAGCGGAACAGGACTGATTCGCATTTTGCTGGCCCACTGCCTCGCAACGTCAAAGCCGATAATGCGGGGGTCGTTTTCCACCACCTCCTCGACAAACATCAGCTTCAAGTCGTAGCGCTCAATGGCTGTGCTGGAAATAAAACGCCCTACGTCAAAACCGCAGGTAATGCCGCCTAGCTTAAGGACCGCGCGGTCCAGCAAGACCCACTCCAAGCAATTCTTTCCCGCAATGCCGACGCGGTCTCCCGGTCGCACGCCGAGTTCCTTCAAATGCAATGCAACCGAGACCGACTGGCGATCCAGCTCAGCCAGCGACATCTTCTGGATGACGCCGTCCCTGAAAAAATGGATTGCGTGAACCTTGTCTTCATTAGGCGCAATAGAAAGGTTGATTACATCCATTGTCAATTCTCCGGTTATGAAGCGGTAGCTCACCTGAAAAGGTAAGCAATAAAGACCCAAATCGAGCGATAGTTAGCTTGTGAGTTGCAGGATGGGTACCCATGGAAAACTTTGCATGCACGGCAAGTAATCCCAGTGCAATAGTCAGGCTAATCGCACTTACTGTTTAAAGTTCTATCATACAATGACGAATATTGCCCCGGCAGTTCCATTATGGAACGCCTGCATCAGCTTGCGTTCGCTGGCGGCTGACTGCCCGCTTTTATTGTCAGAGGAGAGCAAGCATTCATACGGAAGAGTGTGTATTCCAAATCGGGAATGAGAGCCTTGCGGCCACGAAGGTCTTTGCGGCTTCGGATCGGTCGCCCGACGTTATTGCGTTCCACGGAACCGGAGTCACAGCTAATCGCGAAAAAGTCCGGTACGTTCTTGACTATCTAGCCGGCCATGGTCTGTCATCGCTTTGCTTCGACTTCTCCGGACATGGTGAAAGCACAGGCAAGATGGAGCAGGCTACCCTGGCAATTAGAAAGAGAGAAGCCCAAGCCGTTTTTGACTTCATCCATCCCCAGGCTCCTCCGGTTTTGATAGGAACCAGCATGGGCGGCTTCATAGCCTCCCTTCTCGCGCCTGCAATACAGCCACGCAGCTTGATTCTGTTTTGTCCCGCCGCATATTCCGCGGAGGCAATGGAACTTACCTTCGGCGAAAGCTTCACGTCCGCGATTCGAAAGCCGGGTGCCTACATAAATTCTCCGGCGTTCCAGGCCTTAAGCTCCTATCGCGGCAAGCTGCTGATTGTGGCTGCCGGAAAAGACATGATCATTCCAAAAGACGTAATCGGACTGTATGCAGCGAGCGCGCCACTGGCAAAATCGAAAAAAACAATATGGCTTGAAGACTCAGACCATAAAATTCATTCCTGGCTTGCAGATCATGAAGCAGAGAGGGCGTCAATATTACGCGAAGTTCTGGCGGCAACCTGATGCGCCCTTTCCGCCCGGTATCAGCCTTCAACTCATCAGGACAAGGTGTGATAAGGCAGGCCGGCATCAATCCGGCGGTCTGGTGTTCTGAGAATGAAGGCAAACGGTTCTTCTGATAAGCTAACGCCCAACACATTTGTTTTTATGACAAAGGACGGCTTAGAGGCCGGCAGTAGTGTCGTCGGGAAAATTCATCCGGGAGAGCCTCGCATTGCGCGCCGTTCTGTTAGTTGACGAAAGTTTATTTGTCCCCGAAGATCCGAATTTTACGAAACAGCCCAAAAAGCCCTGGGAGGCGGAATTCTCCGTCAGCCATGCGCTGCGGCATCTGGGACACAACGTGGTGGGCATTCCCGCCACTCTCGATGTGGCCAAGACAATTGAGCTGATCAAGGCGGCCCGCCCTGACTTTGTCTTTAACCTGGTGGAGGAAATCGAAGGGCGCAGAAAATATGACAGTCTGCTCGTCCGAATCATGGAGTTGATGGGTATTCCCTATACTGGCGCATCGGCAGATGCCTTGATGCTTTCCAGAAACAAACACCTGGCCAAGTTGGTTGTGGCCGGCGCCGGTGTGCCTGTGCCGGAAGGCGTCGTCATTAGCAGGGGGATGAAATACCCTCTCACCAGCCTGAAATTTCCATTAATCGTCAAGCCGCTTCATGGCGATGGGTCGGAAGGAATCAACGCAAAATCCTACGTTAAAGGTCCAGCCGTCCTTGATCGGCGTCTGCGGCAGTTAATGCAGAGATCATCTCAGCCGATCCTCTGCGAGGAGTATATTCCAGGCCGGGAGATCATCGTGACGGTCTCCGGTGTAAAAAAGATATTCATCGATTCCATCTGTGAACTCGTATTTCCCCGGAAATCGCAGATCAAGTTTGCCACCGAGCTGGCGAAATTCGACCAGCGTTACCGGGCGCGTTCGGGCATCTTCTATAGAACACCAACAAGGCTGCCCGATTGGTTAACGGCTAAAGTAATCGACTTCGCCAAAAAAGCGTATCAGGCCCTGGAAATCGAGGCCTATGCAAAAGTCGAGTTTCGAGTTAACGGCGACAAAGTAATTTTTATTGAAGCCAATCCGAACTCCCAATTATCCAGGTTCGCGCACTCCACCGACTTTGCCTCGATAGGATACGAGGCGTTCATCAAGAGAATCGTCCGCATGGCATTCGAGCGTCGCGGCCGGTAATCCATATGGCCCATTCCGGCAAACCTCAACTCGACGGCACATTGACAGTTATGGGAATAGAAGCCCAGATCGAAATCCTACGCGACAGATGGGGTGTCCCGCATATTTACGCGAATTCCGTGGCCGATCTTTTTTTTGGCCAGGGCTTTGCGGCCGCGCAGGACCGTCTGTACCAGATGGAGATGTGGCGGCGGACTGCAAGCGGAGAGCTATCCGCCATTCTGGGCATTGAATACCTGGAGCGGGACCGGATGGCGCGATTGATGCGCTACCGCGGCAACATGGACACCGAATGGAGCAGCTACGGAAAAAAGGCCGGGCTCATTCTGGAATCGTTCACCAGCGGGATCAACGCATATATCGAAGCATGTGGAGATGATCTTCCGCCGGAATTTCAGATGCTCGATTTCCGCCCGCGGCCGTGGAAGCCGGAAGATTGCTTGCTACGGCAGTTTTCACCCCGGATCACCTACAACACCACGTATGAGATTGCGCGCGCGGAAATGATTTCGGAAATCGGGCTCGAAGCGACGCTCAAATTTTTTCCCACAGAACCGCACCGAATTCCTTTTCTGGATCCCGAGGTTGATTTGTCCGGAATCTCCTCCAGTTCACTGCCCGAGCTTGTCTCTTTGCCGGTCCACCCATCTCCGGCGCCCGATGGAAGCAACTGCTGGGCCGTTGACGGAACGCGCAGCGCAACCGGCAAGCCTCTGCTGGCAAGCGATCCGCACCGGTCCATGCTCGTGCCGTCTCTGCGGTATCTATGCCATCTGGTTGCGCCAGGCTGGAACCTCATCGGCTCCGGCGAGCCCCACCTTCCCGGCGTGGCCCTGGGCCATAATGAGCAGATTGCCTTTGGATTTACCGTTGCTCCATTCGACCAGGCAGACCTTTATGTAGAAACGCTGTCACCTCACGACCGGAGCCAATACCGCCATGGAGAGGGCTGGCGGAAGATGGAGATCGAGCGGGACTGGATCAAAGTTAAGGGCAAAGCTGAACCGGTGGAAGTTACGCTAAAGTTCACCCGCCATGGCCCCGTTGTCTGGGAGGATGCGGCCACCAGCCGTGCCATTGCAATTCGGTGGACCGGCTCCGAGCCGGGCACAGCGGCGTATCTTGGCTGCCTGGAGCTCGACCAGGCGCAGGACTGGGAGAGCTTCCGCCAGGCGCTTCGATATTGGCGCATGCCCGCCGAAAATATTGTTTACGCCGATGTACACAACAACATCGGGTGGGTCGCGGCCGGAATGTTGCCTCTGCGGCGCGGATGGGACGGATTGCTTCCCGTCTCAGGCCATAGCGACCGCTTTGAATGGAACGGTTTTCTCCCAATCGATGAGCTTCCTCAGCAGCACAACCCTTCCAGTCACTTTGTCGCAACGGCGAACAACAACATTCTTCCGCCGCAGTTCCCTCATCACCTGGCCTATGATTGGAAACCGCCATATCGTGTCCAGCGGATAAGTGAAGTCCTGAGAGAGCTTGAAAAAGCCACGCTGGAAGACTTCAAGCGGCTGCAGCACGATGAGCACTTGATCCCGGCGCGCGATCTTATCGATCTGCTCATGCGCTCCCCCGCTGTGCCCCAGCCGGCGGTGGAGCAAGCCCGCCAGATGCTGGGAAAATGGAATTGTGTTCTGGCCGCGGATTCAGGCCCGGCTTTGCTGTTCAAGATATGGGCTGCGCATCTTCGCTCCCATTTTTTGAAAACACAGATGGACAAAAAAGCAGCGGCGGTTGCCGGCAAATACCTGGAATTGCCGGTCCTGCTGGACCTACTGCATTCCATGCAGCCTCAGGCGCTCAGCGAGTTGCTGTGCAATGCCCTTGAAAGCGCGGTTGCTGAAGCCACCGCGCGTTTTGGGGCTGACATCCGGTTATGGCGCTGGGGTACGCTGCATAAAGTCCATTTTCAACATCCGCTGGCGAAAACCGAAGAGCAAAAAGAGCTTCTGAATACCGGAAGCTTTGATTGTGGAGGCGACGATGACACGGTAAATTCCATGCGTGGCCCGGGCTATCTCTGCCAGACTGGGCCTTCACACCGGCAAATCATCGATCTCTCCGATTGGGACCGTTCCGTTTTCCTCAATATTCCGGGCCAATCCGGCGATCCCTACAGCCCCCATTACCGCGACCATATTGATTTGTGGCAAAAAAAAGAATATGCGCCGATGCTTTACACGCGGGCTGCGATCGAGCAGAACACCATACATTGGCTGACGCTTGTTCCTGCAAAGTAAGCGGTGTAGCTGAGCGCTTGAGCTTGTTCGATCCGCGGCTTCAGGCACTTTTGGAACTGACGGAATAATGCCTCTGCGCCAGATCCGTTGGTATTTCGAAGGTAATGACATCCAGCCCAGATAGCTCGGTCCCTGCCGGCAGGGGTTCGAGGATGTTTTCCCAACGCGCGGTGGAAACAGGAGAAGCATATCCCAGAGATTTCCAAAGCCGTGCGGCAAATCCCGGCACTACCGGGCAGGCGATTAACGCCAGCACCTTCACGGCGAGCAGTTCCAGTGCAACACTACTGGCCCTTCGTTCTTCTCGGCCTGGAACGTTGCGCCAATGATCTTCCGATTTTCCAAATCGCCGGGCCTGCCGCACAAGTTCGCAGCAGGCGCGTGTGGCAAGTTGCGGGGAAAAAGTCTCCGCAGAATAGGACGCCTCAGTTTCAGCAACGAGCGTCCGCAGTGCCTCCCGAAATTGCCGCTGCTCGTCTTCCAGCAGGATCAGGGATGGTACGCGGTTCTGGCACTCCTGTTTTATTTTCTGTCCCAGCTCCTGCAGCCATTTCTGCCATGCCCCGGCCGGTTCCCGCTGCACCGTGCTGTAAAAGTCTTCCCGGGTGAAGTTGCTTTGCTCGCGCTCAGGATTGGTATAGGCTAGATAAAACCGTACAGCATCCGGCGTAGATTCTTTCAGCAACTCCCTGCCCCAGATTGCGTGATTGCGGCTGGTGGAAAACTTCAGCCCGTCTAGACGGTAAAACTCATTGGTCACAAAAGTATCTGGGAGCTTTATCCCAGCATCGTAAGCGAGAAACAAGGCGGGAAACAGTAGCGCGAAAAAGTATCCATTATCAAAGCCGAAGAAATGCACAATGCTGGATCCCTCCTGCTTCCAGTAATCGGCCCAGCCGCCGACATCTCCCGATTTTCGCGCCAATTCCTGTGTAGCAGCTAGAAATCCCGGCGCCATTTCAAACCACACATAGATGCGCTGATCTTCAAAACCGGCCAGCGGCACGGGAATTCCCCAATCGGTGTGGTGCGTCAAGGCAATCTCCGGAAGCCCCTGGCGAAGCATCTGCTCGCACAAGGAGCGAAGATGGGGATTCATGTTGGCCGACTGGTAATAGTTCTTCAACTGCTCCGCATACGGCGCAAGTGGAAAATAGACCCGATCCATGGAAACAATCTCCGGACGCCCGCCGCAGGTTTTGCAAATTGGGTCAACCAGGTCAACGCAATCATTGGGCTGGCCGCAATCTTCACACGCGTTGCCGCCGCTGCCGGCAAGGCAGTGCGGACACTTGCCGGAAACAAAGGCCTCAAAAACGTAGCGGTCGCATTTTCTGCAAAAAAGCGAAGGCGCCTTTTTGACTACCAGCTTGCCGCTCGCGTGCAACCTGCGAAAGAACTCCTGTACATATGGGATATGAAACTCAGAGACCCGGGGACGTGCATACACGTCGGGGTAGATTTCCGCGGCTTCAAGCGTTTTGAACATGGCTTCGCCAAAGTGGTCAGCCACCCGGGCCGCCGTCCAGCCCAGTTGCTCCCCCTTGAACGCGGTATAACTCTGGTGGTCGTCGGCCCCGGAGATGTACCGGCATTCGACGCCCCTGAGTTTCAGATAGCGGCGATAGATGTCCGCTCCAAGGTATGGCCCCGACAAATGGCCCACGTGCAAATCTCCATTGGGAGTGGGGGGAGTGGCTGTAACTAAAACGCGCTCAGGAAACTGCTGTGCTGAATGTTGAGACATGGATTAAACCTCGCCGGCATTGATGTAGCCGGAAAAAAGCTGAAGCGCCGTTTGAGCGACGGCTGGGGCAATGCGAAAACCGGCGCCAGAACAAGCACCGGCAAGAACGATATTCTTTCCTGTCGAGCGCACAAAAGGCGCCCAATCCGGAGTGTAAGCATCGCAGAATACGCGGCCGCCGCAACACTCCTCCACCCATGAGGGACAATAGCGCGCCAGAATCGACAATGCTTCGGCCCTCTCCTCCGGCCTGATCAATAAATTGCCCTGGTCCGGAGAACAATCCCATTCACGTGAGGTAAAGCTCAATATCCACTTTTTACCTTCCAACACCGGCAGCAGGAAGGCATCCTCATCAAAGAAGTACACCACCGGCGCATTGGGAGTTGGCTCACGAAGCACATGCAGCGCAGCCACTTTCTTGATTCTCACGCCGGCTGCGTGTGCCTGGGAGCTTTCCGGACCATTTAACGCCCAGGGCCCAGTCGCAACCAGAACACGACAACTCTGAATGCGACGGCCGTCTCCGCAATCCAGTTCATGGCCGCTGTCCTTGGCGCGCACCTGCGATACTGCAACTCCCTCCCAGCAGTGTCCGCCGGGAGGATTAGCGGCTTCATTTATCAGCAAGGAGACAATCTGGTCAACAAAACCAACTGCGCCCTGGGCCCCGACGAGGATTTCCTGGTCATCGCCGACCTTGAGATCGGGGAAAATAGAGAACAGCAGGTCCCGCTCTGTCTTGTCCGCGCAGTGCACCGCTTTGCAGGTAAAGCGTTCAAGCACCTGCTCCAGGTTTTGTTTTTTTACAACGCCTACAAATGGCAGAGACCTGAGCGCCAGATGCGGAAGATCTTGTTTGAAGTCCGCATACATTCTTACGCTTGCATCCGATAGCTGCTTCTGCCACGGGGTGCGTCCGTAAGGAAAATCGAGACCGGCAGAGTACGCGCTGGCGCCCTTTCCAACTAGCGATCGGTCCAACAGAAGTATGCGCCAATCCGGCCTCTGGCGGCGGGCCAGATAGAAGGCGGTTGCGCCAATTATGCCGCCTCCTACGATAGTTAGGTCGAACATGGCTGCTGCCACCAGAAGGAAAGCACTTTCAGCGCCTGAGAGGAATGGTTGCGGATGAGGTGGGTTTGAAAGGGCTCAAAATACACCGCATCGCCCGCTTTTACCTGGTGGGATTTTTCGTTATAGAGGAGCTCGCCGGTTCCTTCCACGATGATCCACATTTCAGCCACGCTGTGCTTGTCCAGAGGAGAGTTGCCGCCCGGTTCCACGGTGAATCTCGAGGATTTGAAGGGAAACTGATGACGGGAGACGTCCAATTCCTGCAGCTTCATGCCGGACTCACTGCACTCCGGCTCCATATAAGCCAACAACAGATCGCTCTCCGCCTTCACAGCACCCCTCCAACTGCCTGCCTGGTTTTCTGTTCCTGCTCCCAGTCGAACAATGAACTTGTCTGGTCCGCATCATAAACTTTTCTCTTCATGAGACTGTTGATGATGGTGGCGCTCCGCCATGCTATGAGACTCAGGTTGGGATCGGCCACGCCCCGCTGCTTCTGGGCTGCATTCTGCACGTAGATCTTTTGGTCCGCGGGGCCATCCCATTCGACGGAGAAATCACGGCCTACATTGTAGCCATCCTCGGTCCAGTGAATGCGGTGCTTTAAGCCAGAAAGAAAAGCCGGCATCCGGTACTCAAAGCCTGTGCACAAGATGATAATGTCGGCGGGAAGCGATTCAGTCCTGTTCCCGACCGAACTGGTGACGGTAAGCAGCCACTCCCCATCGACCCTTTCGATCTCCTCAATCCGGCTGCCGGGCCGCAACGAGCAGATGCGTCCACGGTGATGCAGAAATTCAAGGTTATAGAGACGGCGATAAATCCTCTCCAGCAAGTCGGTGGCGATGCCGTCGCTGGCAAGTTTCTGCTCCAGCAGCAATCTTGCTTTCTCCGCCGGAGTGAGCTTGTAGAAATATTCGCTGTACGCCGGCGTAAAGAGCTCATTGGCGAAGGGAGACTCATCGAGCGGCAGAAAATTATGACGCCGCGACACCCAGAGGATTTCCTTCGGCAACTTATCCGTTTCCAGCAGAAGGCGCGAAACGATCTCCGCGCCGGTCTGTCCGCCGCCGACAATCGCCACCCGCATACCAGTGGCATCAATTTCGTGGTCGAGGAATTCCAAAGCGAAAAACACGCTGGGATGGCCAAGGTGCTTCTTGGCGCAGCTCGGGACAGACGGAGCTAGTCCGGTTCCGAGCACCAGATTCCTGGCATAGTGCGGTCCCTGGCTCCCATAGACCACAAACGAATCGCCATCATGCGTAACTTCTTCTACATCGCATCCGAAATGGAGATTAGGCAGGGAGGCGCAAATCCACTGCAAGTACTGGTTATATTCCAGCCTGCTGATCCGGGGAAAATTGGCAGTGATAAAGCGATATAGTCTTTTTTGTGCGTGCAGGAACGAGACAAAAGAAAATGCGCTGGTAGGGTCCGCGAGCGTCACCAGGTCCTTTAAAAAAGAAACCTGGATGTTGGCTTCAGGAAACATGAGGCCAGGATGCCATTCAAAACGCACTCTTTTTTCCAAAAAGCGGCAAGTTACATCTTTGATGGGATAAAGCAGGGCGGCCATGCTGAGATTCGAAGGGCCGATACCTATTCCCAAAATGTCAACAATTTCGCGGTCCGCCATAAGCTCTCTTTTTTGACTCGATATTTATTGCTTGATTGATGAATCGCAATGCGAAGAAACCCTGCGGCTGGCTGCAAGGAGCATTCATTACATCATACTAATGGAACGATTTTGAATGCATATTCTGTGACATTTTAGTTGGGAAAAATTAGAACATCAAAATTAGTCTAAGAGCTAAGTTTAGAAGCAAGTTCCAAATTGGAACTAATGTTTCATAATGGGAATACACGGGACCTTAGTAGCGCGATCTACAAGCTAAAACCCTAAGTAGTGTTTGGCAAGACAAGACCACCTTCAGCTTATTACCCGCGATGCGACATCGCGACCTTCCCCAGTTTTTCCGGTAGCATCTGAAGCCTGCGGCATGCTTCCCGCAACTCTTCGTCAGATTTGGCGAAGCAGAACCGGATCAGTCGCTCACCGCCTCCAGCCTGGTAGAAGGCGCTACCCGCGACAGTGGCCACGCCGGTTTCGCGCAGCAAAGTCATGGACTTTTCCTTGCTCGTCTTGCCGGCGAGGATACTGGCATCGGCAAGCACATAGTACGCGCCTGCCGGGACTGAGGGCGTGAGGCCAATCTCGCTCAAGGTGTTACACAACAGGTCACGCTTGCGCAGGTATTCCTCCGTGATTCCCTGGTAAAAACTGTCTGGCAGCTTTACGATTCCTTCCGCCACGCCGATCTGGAGCGGCGCTGGGGCGCACACGTAAATCAGGTCATGAAAATAGGCAATGGACTGGGCCCATTTGCGGTCGCAGATGATATAGCCGATGCGCCAGCCGGTGATGCTGAAGGTCTTTGAATAGCCGGAGATAGTGATGGTGCGCTCGCGCATTCCGGGGAGGGTAGCCGGGCTGATGTGGCTGCCCTCATAGATAAAATACTCGTAAATTTCGTCAGTAAAGACGAATAGATCATGCCGCCGCGCAAAGTCAGCCAGCCATTCCAATTCCTGGCGGGTAAAGACCTTTCCTGAAGGGTTTGCCGGCGAGTTGATCATGATGGCGCGGGTGCGCGGAGTGACTACCGCCTCAAGGTCCTGAGGACGAAAATTCCAATCCGGGGCCTGTAGCGTGACAAAGACCGGCTTCACTTCTACAGCGGTCAATGTGTTCAGGTGGTAGCCATAAAAAGGTTCGAACAGAATGACTTCATCGCCTGGATTCAACAAGGCAAGGCAGCTGGCATAGAATGCGCCCGTGGATCCAGAATGGATGATGACTTCAGTCTCCGGATCACAATCCAATCCGTTGAATCGGCGCATCTTTTCAGCCACAGCCCGACGGAGATCCGCCAGCCCTTCGGCCCGGGTATAGCTGTTGATACCGCGCTCCATGGCTCTGCACGCGCCTTCCCGCACAACCTCCGGCACCGGCGTATCACAGATGCCCTGGGCCAGGTTAATGCCTTTAATCCTCTCGCACTCCACGGACATTACACGAATTTCCGACTGGACAATGCGCTTAGCGCGCTGGCTGGGGGAAAGCGCCATATGATGGCCTCCGTAAATGAAATTTATTGTAACCTTAAATTGCGCTAAAGTTGCCCCTGCGGCCTTATCTTTCACAATCCGGTTGTTCCATTCTGGGCTTTGTTAATAGTTGATAAAGAAACCTAGTAGATTTCCATAGTTTTAGGCATGCATTATCCCTTATCATTTTCGGATATAGGCCTATATTCCAAATGTGACGAGGGATTGATTCCTTGGCGTACGAAGTGCTCTCGCGCTTTAAAATAACGAGTAATTGACATACCTCGGATTTTTAGATATAAACTTTTTGTTCGTTTTAGTGGAGCCCTGATTTTTCGTTCCGAGGATTTATCGGTCGACCAAAGATTTGGCTCAGAGGCGTTTTCGTCTCTGAGCCATTTTCATTTGTAGGTGTAAAGCGGTTGCGGCAGCGAGTTCGATACCACTTCCTTGAAGGCGCTTTTTAGAATTTTAAAAGCTGGCCTGATGGATGGATTAGAACGGCTAGATAAAAAGCGCAGGCCCCGATTTTTGTCTCCCGGAAAACCCGGAGCGGGCAGGATATTTGGCCTGAAGAGTTTCATCTCTTCAGGCCTTTTTCTTTTGAAAGTGACAACGCAGCCTCGAGCATTGCAGAGATCGAGAAGCGGCAAGCAAGACTTGAGAATAAGGAGGCGCAGTGATCATGGGATTGGTAGCTTGTCGTTCTATTGAGAATCTGCGTCGGTTTCTTGTTCTTGCCCTTCTCATAGCACTCGGAGTACAGGCGTCCTGGGCTGAGGATAATCCGGAAAACACCGCGTCGAAATTCTCTCCCGAAGCTGCCGCGACTTTTAACAAGCGTTGCACTGCGTGCCACACCTATGGCAAGGGAATCAAGGTTGGGCCCGACCTGAAGGGCGTGACGGAGCGGCGCAAGCGCGACTGGCTGGTCAAATTCATCCACGCCTCATCCGTGGTGATCAAATCGGGAGATCGCACGGCCACGGATCTATTCGCGCAGTTCAAACAGCAGCGCATGCCGGATTGGACCGACCTTTCAGAAAAGCAAATCAATGACATTCTCGATTACGTTGCCATTGGCGGCCCCGACATCAAGCCGGCCGATGAGCGCAGCGCAGAACTTGGCACCACGGCAGATGCTGAAAACGGCCACGACTTATTTTCCGGCCGCAAAGGTTTGAAATACGGCGCACAGGCCTGCGCGGTGTGTCACTCCGTTCAGGGCGCGGTCTGGGGCGGAAGCCTGGGACCTGACCTGGGTAAAACATACTTCAAGTATCAGGACCGCGCGCTCACTGAGTTCCTCCGCCATCCGTGTTTTCAGTGGAGCGCTGGAACGCCGGGTACACATTACCTGACAGCGAAAGAATCTTTCTCGCTGAAGGTTTTCCTGCGGCAAGTGGCATTGCAGCAGAGATCCGAGACGGACAAGAGAGAAGAACGCTCTCGCTCCGCAAAGGCGGATGGAAGCTCGGACCATAGCGTTCAAGCCGGGTTGGGCGATACGCAGAAAGGAAAAGCCCCGTGAGATTGAATTTTCTTTTTGCTGGATGGCCTTATATCGCTCTTTCGCTGCTTGCGGTGGGACTGGCGGTCCGCTACCTATTGGAGCGGAAGCGCATGGACGCTGTCAAAACTGAGATGGCCGAGGGCTGGAGCCTGTTTGGTGGTGCAAATATCTGGCGCGCCGGCGTGGCTTTGCTGCTCGTGGTGCACGCGGCCGTTCTGCTGCTTCCGCATTCTGTACTTGCGTGGAACAACAATCCCGCGCGGCTTTACCTGTTCGAAGCTATCGCTTTCGGCGCCGGGTTGGCGGCGCTGGCCGGGTGGGCTAAAGTGACCTGGAGACAAGTTTCCCACGGCAATCGATCCGTTATCACTGAATTGTCAGACACGGTCTTTCTTGCCCTGTTGTTTGTTGCAATCGCTTCCGGTGTGCTCATGGCGGTCCTGTATCGCTGGGGATCGTCGTGGGGCGCACTCGTTCTTACGCCGTATATAGCTTCCATTTTGCGGGGCAGACCGGCGCCGGGACTGGCAACGCAGATGCCATTTTTTGTGCGGTTGCATGTGTTCTCCGCGTTCGCCATGCTTGCGGTCCTACCGCTCACTCGCCTGGCAGCATTCTTCGTTTTTGCTCTGCACTCTGTCCTGGCGCTTCTGACCCGTCCTGTTTCCGCCGCAGGTCATTCCGCAGAGCGCTGGCTGCGCAGGCACAATCCCGCGCCCTGGCTGTGGCCGGAGGAGGATTAGAGATCCATGCGATTGCAATTGGTGCTGATGGGGATCGTGGCTATGGTCGTTGCGGGCGGCGCCGGAGCATATCAGCTCTCGCGCATCGGCATTCATCAGGGGTACTCGCCGGAGCAGCCGATCGCTTTTCCCCACAAAGTGCATGCCGGTGACAACAAGATCCCCTGTCTCTATTGCCACTCCGCCGCACGGACGAGCCGTCATGCGGGTATTCCACCAGCAAGTGTGTGCATGAATTGCCACACGATCCTGGAGAAGCAGACCGTCGAGATTGAAAAGCTGAAAGAAGCGGTGCAGCAGCAACGGCCCATTCGATGGGTAAAGGTCCACAACCTACCCGACTTTGTCTATTTCAATCACAGCCAGCATGTCGTTTCCGGGGTGGCGTGCCAGAGCTGTCACGGGCCGGTGGAAACAATGCAGCGGATCGAACAGGTTAAGCCGCTGACCATGGGATGGTGTCTCCAGTGCCATCGCGAACACGCCAAGATGCCCACCGGGGATTTTGCACGCGCTGCACTCAGTCTTACAAAAAGGCAGAAGCCGGTGGCAGGGTTGGACTGCGCAAGCTGTCACTACTAGAGCAAGGGAAGCCGGGAGAATTCATGAGTCACTCAGAACAAACGAACGGAGACCGCCCCCCCTGCAAGGGCCCGAAAGCTGGACTTGTGCAGATCGGCGAGCCCAGGCTCACCGATTACTGGAAGAGCGTGGAAGAGCTTCACCAGGGTCCGCGCCTTACCGGCGAGTTTCCCGGCGGATTGCCGTCCGCCTCTGGCCAGCCGCCGGGAACTACGCGGCGTGATTTCCTTGCGCTAATGGGTTTCACGCTTGCCGCGGCAGGACTCTCTGGATGCCGCGCTCCAGTGCAAAATGCCATTCCGCTGCTCGTAGGGTCGGACCAGATTGTTCCTGGCGTTTCCAACTGGTATGCCACAACATGCCGCGGCTGCGCTTCTTCATGTAGCTTGCTGGTGAAGCAGCGCGACGGACGCCCGATCAAGATTGAGGGCAATGCTGAGTCGCAGATCTTTGGCGGAGGAACTTGCGCTACCGGTCAAGCCACGGTGCTCTCCCTCTATGATGATGAGCGCTTACGTGGACCGCTGTGGCACGGCGCGCCGGCCAAATGGGAAGAAATCGACTCACGCGTCACGGAATCCTTACGAGACGCGGAAGCCGCAAAGCGCGAAATCGTGCTGCTCTCAGGGACCATCACAAGCCCCTCAACGCGCGCGATCATCGACGAGTGGCGAGCGCGTTATCCCAACTTCCGTCACGTTGAGTACGACGCCATCTCCTTAAGCGCAATGCGCGCCGCCAACGAGCAATCGTTCGGCCGGGCGGTTGTGCCGCATTACGCATTCGACAAAGCCCGTGTCATCATTGGTCTGGAGGCCGATTTTCTGGGCACGTGGCTCTCTCCAGTTGAGTTTGCTCGTCAGTATGCCGCGAATCGCAAGCCTGAAGGCGCACCGTCTCTTCATATTCAGTTTGAATCCGGTATGTCAGTGACCGGCAGCAATGCCGATCTGCGGGTCGCCGTTGCGCCTTCGCAAGTCGGCGCCGTAGCCGTCTCGCTGCTGCGGCGCATTGCGCGCAAGGCCGCGCTCCCCGAGCTTAAACAGGAACGAGATCCCATCGATTCCAGAAAACTGGACGCTGTTGCCGAAGAGCTCTGGAAGCATCGCGGTGAATCTCTGGTGGTCTCCGGTACGAACGACCTGGCGGCGCAATTTGCAGTGAATGCGCTCAATAGCGCCCTGGGCAATGTTGGTAAGACCATTGATCTGTCGCGCCCCTCTTTGCAGCGCCAGGGGGACGACGCGGCAATGGCGGCGTTAGTCGAGAAGATGAATCGCGGGGACGTTCACGCTTTGTTCATGCTCGGCGTGAATCCGGCCTATGACTATCACCAGCCTGAACGCTTCCTCAGCGGCCTGGAAAAAGTTGCTCTCTCAGTTTCCTTCTCTGATCGCCGTGACGAAACCAGTTCACATGCGCACGCTGTGTGTCCGGACCACCATTTCCTTGAGGCCTGGGGAGATGCCGAGCCAGTGGAGTCGCATATCAGTCTGGCCCAGCCGCTGATTGCGCCGCTCTTTGGAACGCGCGCAGCACAGGAAAGTTTGCTGAAGTGGCTTGGGCATGAACAACCCGATTATTACGCATATCTTCGCGAGTTCTGGCAAAAAAGCATCTTCCCCCGGCAAAGAAACTTACAGGACTTCCAAAGTTTCTGGGAGCGCTCACTTCAGGATGGTGTTGTAGCTATTCCCGCCACGCCCCCCGCTGTGGCGCTCAAGTTCCACGGCGATACGAAGGCTGCGCTTGAATCGATTCTGGCAAAGCGAACCCAGGCGGCGATTCCTGACGACCGCTACGAACTTCACTTGTATGAAAGTGTGGCCTTGCGCGATGGCCGCCATGCCAATAATCCCTGGCTCCAGGAACTTCCCGATCCCATCACCAAAACAACATGGGGCAACTATGCTGCTGTTGCGCCCGCAATGGCAACGAAGCTCAATCTAAAAGATGGTGACGTTGTGCGGTTGAAGACTGAAACTGGACAAATAGAACTTCCGGTATTCATCCAGCCGGGCCAGGAGCCACGCACAATTTCCGTGGCAATGGGCTACGGGCGGTGGCAGGTTGGACGAGCAGGACAGGACGTTGGCGTGAATGCCTATCACATGGTCAGCGCCCAGAACGGCCACCGCCTCTATAGCGCAATAAATGTTCAGATAGAAAAAACTGGACGCACGGAAAAACTAGCCAGCACACAGACGCACTTTTCCATGGAAGGCCGCCCCATCGTGCTGGAGACATCGCTGGAGGAGCTGCACAAAGACACCGAAGCCGCCGGCGAGGCGCAGGCGCAACCCACGCTCTGGGCGGAACGTCTCCAGGGAGAGCATTCCTGGGGCATGGCCATTGACATGAATTCATGCACAGGCTGTTCGGCGTGCGTGGTTGCGTGCCAGGCGGAAAACAACGTTCCCGTGGTGGGCAAAGACCAGATCGAGCGCATACGCATCATGCACTGGATCCGTATTGACCGCTATTACAGCGGGACGGAAGACGATCCCGTAAGCGTTCATCAGCCGATGATGTGCCAGCATTGCCAGAACGCTCCGTGTGAAACGGTCTGTCCGGTGCTGGCCACCAGCACCAGCTCTGAGGGACTCAACCAGCAGGTTTATAACCGCTGCATCGGCACGCGCTATTGCGCAAACAATTGCCCATACAAAGTGCGCCGCTTCAATTGGTACAACTACACGGAAAATCCGCAATTCGACTTCAACATGGAGAGCCCGCTCGGGCGTATGGTTCTGAACCCTGACGTCGCGGTGCGCTCGCGCGGCGTCATGGAAAAATGCAGCATGTGCGTGCAGCGGATCCAGTTGGCCAAAAACGTCGCGCTGCAGGGAAAACGCGAACTGGTCGATGGCGAGATCCAGACCGCGTGCCAACAGGCCTGCCCGACGCAGGCAATCGTGTTTGGCGACCTCAAAGACCCCAACAGCCGGGTCTCTCAACTGCAACGAAGCCCGCGCAGTTACCGCGTGCTTGACGATGTGGGAGCGCGGCCAAATGTAGGGTACTTGAAAAAAGTCCGTAACCCCCTGGAGACCACGTAAGGAGTCCCGATGAGCACAAGCATAATTACAGCTAACGGAAAGGCGACCGCGGCCGAGCCGACCGCCCAGGTGCTTGCGCCTCCCGTCTGGGTGGATGGTAATCCGCCTTTACGGCAGATAACGGATGACATCGCAGGAGCAATGGAGGCGCGCCCAGGCAAGGGTTGGTGGATTTGCTTTGGAATTGCCTTTGCCGCGGTGCTCAACCTTGGCGGCATGATCGCCTATCTGATTGCTAAAGGCATCGGCATCTGGGGGCTGAACAACAGCGTCGGATGGGGTTTTGCCATTACCAATTTTGTTTTTTGGATCGGCATTGGACACGCCGGCACGCTGATCTCGGCCATCCTGCTCCTCTTCCGGCAGCAATGGCGAACCTCCATCAGCAGGTCAGCCGAAGCAATGACGATCTTCGCCGTGATGTGCGCCGGCATATTTCCTGGCATCCATGTCGGCCGTCCCTGGCTGGTGTACTTCATTTTTCCCTATTTCCCTAACCAGCGAGGACCGCTTTGGGTGAATTTCCGGTCTCCGCTTGTCTGGGACGTGGTAGCGATCAGCACCTACTTCACAATCTCCCTGGTTTTCTGGTATTTGGGAATGATTCCGGACCTTGCTACCCTGCGTGATCGCGCAACGGGAGGAATCAAGAAATTTATTTTCCGGCTGTTGAGCCTCGGCTGGAACGGCTCGCACCGCACCTGGTCGCGATACGAAATTGTGAGCCTGGTGCTGGCTGGCCTGGCCACGCCGCTGGTGCTGTCCGTCCATTCCATCGTCAGCATGGACTTCGCCACTTCTGTCCTGCCGGGCTGGCACACGACAATTTTCCCCCCGTACTTCGTAGCGGGCGCAATCTATTCCGGGTTCGGCATGGTTCTGACCCTGTTGATCATCACGCGCTCTACCATGAACCTTCAGCGTTATATCACTCTCCGCCACCTCGACAAGATGGCCAAGGTAACCATGCTGACGGGAATGATCGTGAGCTATGCGTACCTCACGGAATTTTTCGCCGCATGGTACGGCGGAAATCTGTATGAGCGATATCACTTCATCAATCGTGCGACCGGCCCTTATGCCTGGTGCTTCTACATGATGGTCCTCTGCAACGTGATTACTCCGCAGTTGCTGTGGATCAAGAAAGCGCGAACGAGCGTGGCCTTCCTTTTTGTCGTATCGATCATGGTCAACGTGGGCATGTGGTTTGAGCGCTTCGTGATCATCGTGGTCTCGCTCCATCGCGCATTCCTGCCTTCAGCCTGGGGCATGTTTTATCCCACCATCTTCGACATTGGTATTCTCGTGGGCAGTTTCGGTCTGTTCTTCACCTGCTTTCTTCTGTTTATCCGGCTGCTCCCGATGATCGCCATGTGGGAGATCAAAGGCGTTGTCGGCCACGGAGCGCACAAAATAGCCCTTAGCAGCGATGACCAGGAGGAGGTGGCGGTCAATGTCTAGCGGGTTCCTGATAGCGACTTTCTCTGACGCTGACACTCTTCTCGGCGCGGTCCGCGCGGCAACCGCTGAGAACTTTCGCATCTACGATGTCTTTGCTCCGTATCCCATTCACGATCTCGATCACGCCATGGGAGTGCGACGCTCACGGATACCGTGGGTCACATTTGTTGTGGGATGTTGTGCTCTCGCGCTGGCGCTCACGTTCCAGTTTTACACCACCGTGCTTGATTGGCCGCTGAACGTGGGCGGCAAGCCGGACAACTCCACCCTGGCCTTCGTGCCGATCTGCTTTGAGATCACCGTGCTGCTTTCCGGATTGGCGACCGTCGCCGCGCTCTTTCTGCGCGCCCAGCTTTATCCCGGCAAAAAGGAGCTGCTTTTCGCCGAAGGCGTGACCAACGATACATTCGCGCTCGTGCTGCGCCATCGTGGAGATGGATTCGACGTCCGTCGCGCATGGCAGGTTCTGGAGGAAAGCGGCGCCGATCGCATCCGGGAAAAAGAGGTGCAATCGTGAAGCTTTCATTTCATATCACGGCTGTGCTGACCGTCGCTTTCGGGCTTGCTGGTTGTGGCGCTAAATCAGATCGCCGCGCTTTTGAGTATATGCCGGACATGGCGCGCGGCCCGGCCTACAAGGCTTACGCTCCAAACTCCATAACGCGGGATGGACTCACGCTCCAGCGACCGGTTGCTGGAACCATCCCGCGCGGATTCCATCCTTTCCACTACGGTCCCGGGGAAGAGGAAGCGGCCCGCGCCGGACGCGAATTGGAAAACCCATATCGCGCAACGCCGCAGACATTGCAGGAGGGCAAAGAGTTGTTTCAGACCTACTGCCTCGTCTGTCACGGTGAGCAGGGCAAGGGCGATGGACCGATCTCTGGTAAGATCCCGCCTCCGCCTTCGTATCTTTCTGATCGTCTGATGCAGTTTCCTCCAGGTCGGATTTTTCACGTGATCACTCTTGGGACAGGAAAGATGCCTACGTATGCATCCCAACTCAGTGCGGATGAGCGCTGGAAGGTCGTCACTTATGTGCACGTGGTGCTGCAGGGGCATGGAGGCCAGCCACAGGCCATGAGCAATGGAGGAGGCCGATGACAGAGACAGCATCGATTCAAGTTCCCACGCGCATCCGCAATTTGGCTCTCTCACTGCTCGCGGTTGGAGTAGTCACTGCGATCTACGGTGTGATCATCGCGCCGCAACGCACATGGCCCAATCTCCTGCTCTGCGGGTTCTACATTACGTCTGCTGGTGTATCAGCCATGTTTTTTCTGGCCACGCAACGGGCCACGGGCGCGCGCTGGTCGGCCAGCCTGCGCAGGGTTCCCGAGGCATTTCTGCGCATCCTGCCGCTCGGTGCCGCGCTGATGTTGGCACTGTTCTTTGGCCGTCATGTTCTCTATTCATGGAGTAACCCGGGAGCAATGGCCGCTGAGCCGGCAATCGCGGGCAAGCTGCGCTACCTGCAGCCGTCATGGGTCTTCACGCGCATGGTAGTCGTTGTTGTTACCTGGATGGTCTTTGCCCGGCTCTTTCGCCGCGCATCGCTTCACCAGGACGCGCACCCTGAACTTGGACTGGTTTTGCATGAGAAGATGACGCGCTACGCGGTGGCATTCGTCCCTGTATTCGCTTTGACTCTTACACTGGCCGCTTATGACTGGCTCATCTCCATGGACCCGAGATGGTTCAGCACCATGTATGCCGTCTATATCTTTGCGGGGACATTTGTCCAGGGAATCGCCGCCATTACGCTGGCAGTTGTTCTTTTAAAAGAACACGGTTTCATGAAGAACTCAGTAAGCGATCATCAGCTTCATGATCTCGGCAAAATGCTTTTCGCCTTCAGCACCTTCTGGGCCTATATATGGGTGTGCCAATACCTTTTGATCTGGTACGGAAACATTCCGGAAGAAGTGAGCCACTACATCACGCGCACGTCCGGTCCCTGGCTATACCTGTTTGCGCTCAACCTGCTGGTGAATTGGGTTATTCCTTTTCTTGCATTGATTTCAGTTCGGGCAAAGTGCACCGGCAAAGTGCTTAAGCCAATCGCTGTACTGCTTCTGTGCGGTCACTGGCTGGATCTTTATTTGCTAGTCATGCCATCGGTCTGGCAATCCCCAAGAATCGGGTTCACTGAGATTGCCATCGCTGGGGGATGCATCGCGCTTCTCTTTCTTGTATTTGTGCGGACCCTCAACCAAGCATCGTTCGTGCCGTTGAACGACCCGATTCTGGCGTTTGAGCGGTTGCATGGCACGATCCATCAGAAACCGGAGCAGCGCAAACTTCGTGGAGTCGAGCAATGATGAACGGAAACGGGAAGTCGCTGAAACTAGCAGCGCTCTTTGCCACCACAGTGGCCACGAGCGCGCTGATCTACTACCAACCGGACCAGCGCAAGCTGAACGATATTCCCAACCGTCTTCCTGAAGCGGCGCCTTACGTGCTTGCTGAGGCGCAGGCGTTTCCGCCACCCTACCACGATCACTGGGAGCAGGAAGACAGCCCGGGGCAATGCCAGACTTGTCATCAAAAAATCTTCGATGAATGGAACGGCTCCATGATGTCGAACTCCTGGCGCGATCCAGTCTGGCGCGCCGCCTTTTTTGCACTTGCCAAAGCCACCTCAGCGCATGGCGAATGCGATACGCCGGAACCGCCGGATGGCACGGCCAAGGCCGCTCACAATCCTTTTGCCAACAAGGGCGAGTGCTCCTCTACCTTTGATATTGGAACGGGCAAGTACACGGTCTCGCGTTCAGGCTCGCTGCTGGATGCTTTCTGCTCACGCTGCCACATGCCCACCGACTATGTCGATAACGTTCCGCTGAGGACCGTGGCCCTGGACCCGCTCACACACCTGGAGAGCGCTCCCGTCGATCCCAATTTCAATCCCACTTCTGACAATGGTACTGGCATAGCTTTTGCCATGCTGGCAGCTCAGTATCGCAACACCGATTCCGGCAAAAGCGGGATCATCTGTGCGGTCTGCCATTCCAACGCCGAGACGCGCGATACGCCTTTCCATAATTATGTTCAAAGCGCGAGCGCCTATTCCCCCGCCACAGGCGTGAAGCCGCGAAACGAACTGCTGGCCGGCGCGCAGCAGGATACCTTCAACGTTCCCGATCCCGCGAAGCAGAACCTTGGATACAGCATCGGCGCGGGCTCTTACCGGCTCTCGCCCCATGCCATCGGTACGGCTGAACGCTTTGGGCCTCTCGCCGCCACTCAGCCGCCCACGGAAAAAGACACCTACACCAGCGAGATCTTTGGCCGAGACATTGCTTACCAGAAAATGGCCAGCAATCCCGCAAAGCACAAGGGATACCACCAGGCAATGTTTGTGCGCGCCGAGATGTGCGCCGCATGCCATGACGTTACCAACGCCCTGCCCATCAAGAATCCCATCGGCAAATGGGTAGGAGGATTCCCCATTGAGCGCACCTATACTGAGTGGGCCAACAGCGCTTATGCTGACCGTCCCGGCAATGCCAATTTCGATCCCAAATTCAAGCGCGATTGCCAGAGCTGCCACATGCAGCAGGACTATGGCCAGCCCGGTACGGCGCAGACCTTATATAAAGACGGATCGCCGCTGCCTCCGCCAGTGGACCGCGTGGTGAATGAAGGCGGCACGCCGCATCCTTTCTTTACACATCATTTTGTGGGCGGCAACGCTTACGTTCCGGGATTGATTGGAAAAGACGTGGACCAGAGCGGAAACGTCGCTCCCTATCCAGAGCTATCTGCGTTCAGCTTCTCTTCTGCAGACGAGAAAAGCCCCTATTCGCGCGGCTTTTGGACACACGTGGAGCGCAAGGGCGCGTACTCACAGCAGGCCCGGCTTGCCTGGGACCGTTTGCGGCACGTGCTCAGTATGGATTTGCGCGGGCCCGCATCAGCCCCGGCCAACACTTCTGTACCACTTTCAATCACTGTTGCCAATACTGGAAGCGGCCATGACTTTCCTACCGGATTTCCTGAAGGGCGCACGGCCTGGCTGGCACTCCATGCTTATGATCTGGCCAGCGGCAAAGAACTGCCAATTCAGGATAATGTGTGGAAGCGCGTCTCTATCGGTGTTGGGAACCTCACAACCGAGGAGATTATCGATCCCAACTTTCCCGGCTGCAATTGGAAGATACCCGCCGGCTCCGCTGATCCCTATTCCATGCAGTTCAAGGCAGTAGCTTCGCTGGGCGACGGCTGCCCCACGCTGGATTTGCCATACGCGACACCGCTGAACCTGGTAACCAACAATAAAGGCCTGCCCATTGACCAGGACGGCCACGTCATTGACCAGAACAATTCACGAGCTCTGCCGCAATTCAAGGATGTCGATGGCAATGGCGACCTGTTCGACGATTCCTTCCTGCGCGATACGCGCTTCAAGCCCAGAGGGCGTCCTGAATTCGAGAAGAAGATTGATCGTTACGCAGTCGTGATCCCGCCCGGTACCAAGGGCCCTGTTGCCGTGAGCGCGACCGTCTACTACCAATCGGTAGAAGCGGTAGTTGCCCTGCACTTCCTGGGTAATCTGGCGGACAGCAATGGCAATTTTGTGCTGGAGCCCTGTGTGCTTGGCGCCCTGTGTGATGGACGCAAGCCTGCCACCGAGCCTCCCGTGGTTGAAGGTGCGCCCCCAGTTCCTATGGTGGTGCGCAACTGGGTAATCTCAGTGGACGGCGCGCCGGCCGATGAGGCATTGCGTGTGGCTACTTATCCTAATTCGGGCGAGCGCAATGCCTATCAAGATACCGTGGTCAAAGTTTTCTTCTCCCAGCCAGTTCGGGGCGTGGACAACCGCAGCTTCATTCTTACCGATTCTCACGGAATGCAAGTGCCAGCGTGGGTTGACCAGATTGGCGATGGAGCCTGGGGGCTTTTCCCCAACTCAGTAATGCTGAAAGCCGGCGAAAGTTATACTGCTCGGTTGAAAGCAGGAGTCTGCGGTCTTGCGCATGATTGCACGACCCGGGATACGGTCTGGCAGTTCTCAGTCACCAAGGACGCAGGCCAGGGAACAGGCGATACCAGTATTCCCACGGGCTTTACGGTGCCCACGATCCGCGGAAATACTTTGGCTGCTTCCAGCAAACGTGCGCGCACACGTGGCATAAAACAAACGGCGAGCACGCAAGCGCTCGCCCGAGAATAGCTGAACCTTGGCTTGTGGCCAGATCGCCGTTTATGCCACGTTGCTGAGCGAGGCCGTGCGCACCTGATCGGGCTCACTGACCTCAATGGTATCCTGGCGCTGGTTCTGCGCCAACGCATTGTGCGCAAGCGCCCCAAGCGCCCCGACAACGAAGCCGAAGGCGGCGCAAAGAACTGGCGCGATAACCGCAAGAACCATACCCTTATCGACGCTTGTGGAAGGTATGATCTGCGCCGGGGCATTGCTCCAGCACAGCAACAGGAATGAAAAGATTGGAACAAACAGCATTGCCGCGCCTCCGTGGAGCGCGCCGGAAACTAAGGCCACAGAGAACACGTTGATTGACGCAGGTCTTGACATCGCCATTTTCTTTCTCCTCGATCAAATAGATACTGTTGAATAAGCAATCCATGGTTTCGATACCGGTGAAAAGGCGATTTCAGCGCCATTTCACCAGGCTTCCATAAAAACAAAACGACCCAGAGAATATTTCCATCTCTGGGCCGAATCTTCCGTCGATGCCGAAGAACGATCTTCGGCAAACGAAAATCAGGGCCTTAAGCAGTTCGATAGCGCCGAACCGCCAAGCAGGTTTACGGACGGCGGTATGTCTTCTTTGCTACCGCCTCAACGCAGACAATTTCGCCTTTGCGAAACTGGATAGTGATTGAACCAGGACATTTTCGCGTCTGCATGAAATCAGACAGCGCGACGAACAATTCCTGGGGTATATGTAATGTTGTTCCGCTGGGTGACGTCGCAAGGTAGGCCGGCTCGGGACCAGGTTCCTGCTCCTCTTCCTCCTTCAATCGTCTTGTAGTATCCAGAGAATTTTCATTGTGCGCGGAGTCACCGTTTGTGGAGAATCGGGCAGCACTGCCTGCAAAGTAGATTCTGGAATCGGACATATAAACCTGCACTCCTCGTTCTCGAAGTCTGTCTGAACCTCTGGTTTCACCGAAACGAAGCAACCGAATCCTCCGCGCAAAGGGCGGGTGCTCAGTAACAGCGGAGTGCATGGCGATGAGATTGGCGGCGACAACATGGAAGATCCAAGGCAAAGGCGTGCGGCTTTCTTTGCGAGATTACTCCAGGCGGGCGGCGTGTCAACATACGTGGTAGTTGCAAAATGCAGGCGGCAAGGGGGTTCCGTCTCATTTTCGTTTACTCCTGGGCTTTATGCCCTGTGCGGAATGATTGGTTTGGATAAAACCCTTTTCAGTTCTCCGAAAAAGCGTCGCAAAAAACAAAGGCTCAGAGAGGTTTTATCTCTGAGCCAAATTTCTCGTCTGCTCCGGAAAATCCGGGAAACAAAAATCGGGGCTCGTCCACTTCTTTGGCGCATTAACTTCCTAGTAAAAGCAGTAAAAGAGTATGCAATGCTCCTTTTTTTGATTGATCACTTATATGTTTTCTTGATCACCGCTTCCAGTCCAGCAACTCCCCCATTCCGAAACTGCATGATCACGGAACCGGTCTGCTTGTCCCCTTTACTGAAATCCCACAAGAGAATGAACAACTCCTTGGGAATCTCAATCTTATTTCCGTCAGGACTGACAACCAGATACTGTTGAGGACTTGGCTGAAATGAGACGACTGTAGGCACTTCCGCCTCCGTGCTATTTCTTGAACAATCCGTTTTGAGAGAAAAGGTTTAGTCCCCTGGAAAAGCTCCCTATCCCCTCGCTTGAGCCAGCAAGCTGCAACGAGAATTGCTCTTTTGGCGCAAAAATCGCTGCCCCCATACCGCGGGAACCTTATATCGGGCAAGATTATCTCTTTTAGGACTAAATAAATATAAACATTTCTGAATAATTCCGGTTTTCCGGAATCCGTATCTACTGGTCCCTATTGAGTTAACAAGAAGTCCAGATCCAGCTTCTCTCGTTCAGGACGGAGGAATTGTGTCATACGTGATGATATTTGCTTATCTGGCCAAATTCACTCTTGTACTGTAACGCTTACCAGCCCCACTAGCTGCGGCGCAAACGCTCTCAATATTGCCGGTACTCCGACAAGAAATGGCGCGGTAAACACTTCAACCTCAACCCTGCCGGTGCTCGGAGCAAATCGCAACCGGGGCTCCCCACTGGTGAGCACAAAGCGCGATCCTTCCCTTTCCACGCCCAGCCCTGACACCGAATATGCCAGAGGCGGCATACCTTCAGCTTTGGCACTGCCTGAAACGGAAAAGTTAAACAGTTGATCGGCCCTGCGCTCTAGCAGCACGCCCACATTCTCATACTCACCCGCGGAGCCCAATGTTATCGAATGATCAAGCCGCAGCTCCACTAGGTCGTCATTGGCCGTTATGAGCATCGCGGTTTGTCCATTGATACTCTCCAACGCGGCGGCAACTTCCGGCCGCTTCGACGCCACAACCTGAAAATGATAATCCGACATGGTCCTCTGCAGCACCGTCCGGCTGCCCTGCGGAAGTCCAAAAATCTCCTGCGCCCCCGGAGTTCCGCCGCCTTGTTGATCCTCCACCTGACCTCCAATGGACGCAAATTCCATGCGTCCTTACTTCGAGATTATCTTCTTTTATGTTTCCCATAGATTCCCGAAACTCACATTTCGAGTTCTAAGGCGGCGTGTCCACTACATTTTTCCACTGCTGGAACATGGTTTGCGAGATGCGTCCAGTGAAATAAGCCTGCATTACTGCGTCACGGCCCACGCCTGGCAGCGCCATCAATCTCTGCACCTTCCGGTAGTATTGCGCGTAGCCTGACATGATGCCGCCGGACCCGGCCGCTGAAGGCGGAATCTGGGCTGGGGTGCGGCTGGAGATGTTGACGAACTCCGCCATGCCTTCTTCGAACGGTTTCCAGTACTGCATCCAGTCCGTGCCGAATTGTGTGATGAAGGCCTGTCGCGTTGTCTCTCTTCCGGCCAGCAGGTGCACGGTTTCATGGCGCGCCGTATCCTGGCCTTCAGGCGTGGTAAGGTCCACATGGGACGAAAGATAGAATTTGTCTTCATCCGGAAAATAGAACGCCGGTTCCAGCGTTGAGAGCATTGCCCCCTGAAACCATACGGCAGCGACCATTTCTGCGTTGGTCACGCGCGCTCCTGGCGCTGCCGTTATCCCCACTGCAGGATCTGCCCAGATTGCCCGCACATCGGTATTGAGCCGGGCCGGCGGGGTATTCAGAAAGCGGTCCGCACCCGCCCAGCGTTCCAGCTGATAACGCTTTCCGGCAAAGTCTCCAATAGAGTCAACAATGCGCGCGCGACCGGCCAGTGTGGCGGTGGTACCGCCGGGTGCGGTTGGCAATCCGCGCCCGCCAGCGGCAGTTCCGGTCACCAGCGAGCGGACATTGAATGTTGAAAGCAACTGGCTCAGGTTTCTATCAAGAATCTGCAATTCAGCCGCGGTTGCGTCTCTGCCTGCAGGCCTGTGATCAGTCTCATAATCGTAGGTCAGGTTTTTTAAGTTGTGCAGGAAGCGAATTACCTGGCGGGCGCGCGCGTAATCGTCGTAAGTGGGATCGGTTGCTGGCGGCGTGGAACCAGCAGGAGCCACGAGCCGCAATGGATCCTCATGAGCGAGATTCCACGGCGTCATGGTCGCCAACTGCGAGAGAGATACTGGAAACGCCAGACCACCATAAACAATCTCCGCGTCCGTCGGTCCGGCTTGCCGATCAAATTGATCCCGGCCCCCAGCGGGCAGGCCGCGCCTGCTGCGGTATGACTCGGCAATCTCGTGATGCATTTCCTCGGTGCCGTGCAAGGGCGTCTTCTGCAGCACTGGCGGCACGGTTGGAGTTACCGTGGAACTTGAACTGGGATTTGGCACGCCCTGTGGCACGCCTTTAGTCGAGGGCGCTCCGGTCGGGGATGGCGCGGCGGGTGGGTTGAGCTGGATAAATGTCGCAGCAGCCATGGGAAATTGCGCATACGAATCTGCATTGTGCAAAGGATCGCTTCCCGGATAGCCCGGCTGCCACCAATACTTCTCTGATCCAACGCGTAGTGAACCAATGCCCGTGCAGTGTACAACTTCGTGCAATACAGTCTTCTCGTTGGGGACCAGCGGCGCACTGCCCTCGATACACAAATTCACCAGTGTCTGCCCTGGCGAACTCGTCCCGGTAATATTTGGAGGGCATCCCGGACCGCCGCGCGGTGTACATATCCATCCATGACGCTCCAGTGTGAGCTCGCTCAGAATCAGGCGATAGTTGGCCGCGATCCGTGCCCGGTTTGCCGGTCCTGCCGGGCCGAAATTGGCGATCAAGGGAGGATCCAGGTTCGCATTGGAACCCAGCAGCATGATGGCGTTACCAACCAGCCTTCGCACGTTCGTCAGATGCGCCGTAATTTCTGCGATGGCCGATGCCGAACACGGAGTGCCGGCAGCAGGCACCGGACCGCCGCCGGGGGTCGCAGTTCCTGGCCCTACCGGAAATGTTACTTCCCGGCGCGGGATTCTTTGCTGCTCAGAAGCGCCCGGCGTCATGCGCGGATCAAAGTAGGTGGCATCCACTCGGTTTCCGGTGATCGTCTGGTTGATGCGGAACGGCGTGTTCGTCTCCAGCCCGCGCAGCATTTCCGCGAGCGTAACGCCTGAACCGCTCTGTAGCGCGACATCAACATCTACTTCAAGAAAAGGATCAGCCGCCACCCGAGGCACACGCTGCTTGATCAGATCCATCGCTCTGCGTCGCAGCACGTCATTGGCAAATGGCAGCGGTGTAGCCAGCAGATCATCGAGGTTGGTAGGCGCGGGCGCAGTGGGCGCTCCCGGAGTGACCGGCGCCACGGCTGCGGGAAAGGTCGCAGTCGTTCTGTCGTTCGCTGATACGGCATTCACGATGCCTTCTGAAACCAGTTCATCGGCCGTCCATGTAAATGATCCGATATCGCCGGTATTGATCGTGATGGTGACACCGCCGCCGGATGCGGCGGTTTCCACGCGAACGCCCCGCACTACGGTTCCGCCAGGAGTAGTCGCACCGGATTGCAGCGTGTAAGTGCGCGTCGCCGAGATGGCGCGCTGCACATAATCGGTCACCGTGGCGGATGAAGCCGCGGTTCCCGGAGTAGGATTTCCGAGCGCCAGAGTTCCGCCTGTGGCCGTTGCGGGGCGTCCCGTCAGCCGCGTCAACGCATTCAGAAGCAACGCCGCCGCCGGATCTGTGGGACTAATGCTCACACTCCGGTGCATATGCCCGGCCGGAGCAGCCAGTCTGCGTCCCGCTACCCATTGCCCAGCCATCACACGATGGGCCAGCGCATCGGCTTCCCGCTCCGCCGCTGAATGCTCGCTGGCAATCACGGGAGCAGAAGAACTCGCGGCAAGCGTGCCCGGGCCGCCCCACTGTTGTTGCTGCACTACGTGCGTCAGTTCGTGGGCCAGCAGCTGTTTGCCGGCTGCACTTTCGGGCGAGTACTGTCCTGAAGCGAAAACAATATCGCGGCCCACGGTGTAGGCCAGCGCACTCACGGAGCGCGCCGACTCCGCAGCGCGGGAATCGGTATGGATGCGCACACCGCTAAAGTCGCTTCCTAAACGCGGCTCCATGAAACCACGGGTCGCATGATCCAGAGGACGTCCGGGAGAATTCAACACTTCATGGACAACAGGCGGCGCAGTTGCCGGTCCAGCGCCGGCTTCCTGCCTTTGCAGGTTGCGTACCCGCTCTTCTTCATCTTCTTCTTTGCACTGTGCGCATTTGCGTTGCAGCACTGCTCCTGACATTAACCGTTCTGCCGCTTGATCAGCCTCGCGTTCGTGAGGGTCATGGGTTTGGCCGATGGGCAGGGATCGGCTCTTGCAGGCATCACAGGTCCCCCCGCAGGAACATTTGCGTTGAAGGTAACGCAACACAGCCTGATTGCCGGCAGCGCGCTGCATGCGCAACAACGGCGGCTGTGGCGCGGCCTGCGGTGCAACAACCGGCGCAACCTGCGGTTCTTCGGTACGGGTTTGATCTTTAATCTTCACGTTTCATAATCACGGGGACTTCTTATGATTCTCAATCTTCCAAATCACATGATCTGCTGATCTCAAAACTTCCACCCCTTCAACATCCTGACCAAAGGAGCAATCAATCCTTCCCGCACTATGGTCCGCCCGCGCTGGTGCCCCCAGAGCCATATCGCAATCGCCGGGGAGACTGTGTAATAACTCCGCACGAACCAGCGTCCTGCGCCGCTCTTCATCAGCACCTGATCGCGGAATTTGCGAAGGACATCGAGTTCCGGGGCGCGCGATGTTCCGTAACAGGCCGTGGCGATGAAACACGCCGAGTCGCTTAAGCATGCTCCCAGGTCGGGTTCCTTTTCATACTCTTTGGCGATTTCCGACGCCCGGGGCGCCTCGAATGAAAATGACACCAGTTGCTGCCATAAAGGATTGTTGCCGATAAAAGATTTGTCTCGTCCACCGGCGCCGCATGATTCACAACGGGTGAGCGCACCCACCGAATCCTTCTGCGGCTTGTCACTAACCGAGACGCTCGCCAGATCAACGTCATAGAATTCCAGATCAAAGAGCGATTCCGGCGGAGTCTCCGTAAAAAGCTGGAAGCGCCCCGATGTGTCTTCAAAGGTGACGTTGATACTGACATTCACATAGGCAGTCTTGCCTGCCTTTTCCATCTGGCGCAGCTTGCCCAGCCAGCAGGATTTCACGATGCGCCCGATCTGCTTGGCTTTGTAAGCATCGAACTTTTTCCTGATCTGTTCTTCCATGCGCTTGCGGCGCGAGTTTTCCAGATCAAGAATCATCTGATTGAGCTGGGCCTGTAATTTATTGAGCTTGGGCACGACGACCAATTCCCAAACCACCACCGACACCAGCATAGCTATATCCACGGCGATGTTGCCCAGGCCGGCAAGCACGCGCGAGCTGACTGCGCCTTCTTCGGCAGCAGCCAGACCAACACTCGATTTGGGTGATAGCTTGCCTTCGGGCAACTCCACTTTCGGCGTCAGCTTGCCTTCCCCAAGTCCTTCCAGCAGAGGATTTGCACCCGTGCCTTCCGGTAACTTCGGCGCGGGCGGCGGCGGCGTGTTGATCGAGCCCGTGCCCTTGGATTTGCCCAGATCACCGAAACTTTCGATATCCGTCGCCAGCGGCTTCGGGACTCCGGAAGATTTCAGAGTCTCGGGCGGCGAACCGGGAGGCTTACCCACATCCGCAGGTCCGGTCGGCGGACGTCCGATGGTGGAAGGAATCTGCGAACTACGGTATGTGCCTGCCGCTTCCGGATCAACCACTGTCAGCTTCGACCCCGGCGGCAGCGCCGTGCTGATATTGGGCGTCGCCGGACGCGCCTTACCCAGTCCGCTCCAGTCGCCCTTGATCGGGTCCCAGGCGCGCGTGGCATCGCATGCGCCTTCGCATGGCATCTCTTCAATCAGCAGCGTTGCATCGGTAATGTTCTGTTCGTGCATCACGGCAGCGGCGTGGCCTTCCACATGCATCGCGATATTGCCCTGATGCGGCCCACCCTGTGTGAAAGCCTCGCCTGGACCCCGAGGCACATTCCCACGCTGTGTTCCTCCGTACGGTCCCCCCTCTTCACCGCTTTTGAGTGGGTATTCCTTGCCCGTTTTTTCGTCGATCAGAATGCCGACGATGCTCGGCTTTCCGGTCGTGGGCCGTTCAGGAAGATTGAAGAACTTGCGTGTCGCCTTGATCTTCACCCACTCGGCTTCGGTCAGCCCGGTGGCGCGCAGCTTCGGAGGGGCAGGAAACCCACGCCTCAACGCAGGCCCGCCATGAGAAAAGCCGCCCATGGTTCGCGCTCCCGGAGAGATTGCATAATTGGCTGCGGCGCCCGCTTCGCGCTCTGCGGGGTCATCGGCACGCCCTACTTCAAGTGCCTTCGCGTTTGTTTCCGCCGCGTTCCCTTGCTGCACGGTATGCGTGAGTTCGTGCGCGAGCAGATGGCGTCCCGCTTCGGTTTCCGGCGCATAGCGTCCTGAGGCAAATGCGATATCAGAACCAACTGTAAATGCCGCCGCCGAAACATCGCGCACCGCCCGGTCAGCCGCAGCACCCGTATGGATGCGCACACCACTGAAGTCGTGCCCAAAGCGCGGCTCCATGAAGCTGCGCGCGGAAGAATCCATTGGCCGTCCCGGTGAGCGCAGAACTTCATGCACGCTATCTGGCGCGGTCACCGGACCGGCGCCGGTTTCGCTTCTCTGCACTTTCTTCTGCTCTTCCTCTTCTTCACATTGCGAACACTTGCGCTGTACCGCAAGCGAACCGTCTTGAGACACGTGGCGCTGAAGCTTTTTCTGATTTTCCTCCTCTTCACACGCCGCACATTTGCGTTGAAGCCGCGTGCCCGTGGAAAAGCTTTTGCTGACCGGAGTTTCCGGAGCGCGCATTACCTGGTCGGCAACGCTGTCAGCCTCGCGCTCAAAACGGTCGCCGGGTTCATTGATGGCGAGTGGTTCCGCGTTGTGCGACGGGGCTTTCTGATCGAGCAGGCGCATCATGGCCTGGTTGCCTAAAGCCCGCTGAAGATGCGGAACAAATCCTTGCTCTTTGGGCGCGGGTCTGGGCGGCAGCATCTGCCCATGCGGCTGGCTGTCTTTCTTCGTCGATTGGTCACGTTGCTTCAAAGATTTCATCTCAGCGGTGTGTCTAAGGAGCAGCGTCTGCCGCCGTATGCTCCGCCAGGCTCGCCGCCGGCGCTGCTCCAATGTCGCGCCGGTAGATCGCCAGGGCCAGTTCCGCATACCCCCACGCTTTTTCCGGGTGACGCAGAATTGAAGCGCCGAACGATAGAGTGACGATCACGTGGGCCGCCTTCGCTCGATCGTCCCCGGACGCGATGCTGAAGAAAGCCGGGCAGATGCGCGGATTGCTCGATCCCCCCAGTCTCCGCGCCGTCACCGAGCCGCTGCGGTAAATGCGCTGGTTGTCAAACGCCAGCGCATTGGCAGGACACAGTCGCGCCGCCGGACACGTGAACGTATGCCCGATATACCATAGGGTGCCTTCCGATTGGAGGTTTCCGAAATCCGTCAGCATCGTCCGCAAGTCCGCATCCGAAGGTGGGCCGAGATGTGTATCGATGAGCGTCCGCAGCCACGGATCGATCGCCTGTCCTGCATCGAGCGAATTCTGTGCGTCCTCCAGATAACTCCACGCGCGTCTGTGCGCCGATTGCGCGAGCGCCATGGCATCGAGCCACGGAGCGCTGTCCGCGCATCCCGTCACTGTGTCGCTCGGAATACTTGCTCTCGGGATCCCGGCCAGCGCCTCGACGAGCTGCGCGTAACTCTCTGCGTTGTTGAGCGCCTCTTCGGTGGTCATACGCAACATCAGCCGCTCGCCGGAATACGCGCGGTCGATCGGAGCTCCTGCCCCGGCCGGATGCCGTGTTCCCAGCCCCGGAATCACCGCATGCGCCACCTCATGCAGCATTGTCGCCGCATTGCTGTCCACGTCCGGCGAAAAACGGCAGAACGCAAATTCATAAAGATGCGGCATCTGCCCCAGCGTGCTTGTGGTGGTACAAATGGAATGATCGCCGGGACTGTGGATATGGGCAAAAAGTTGTCCGCGGCCTTCGATGTTGTCGAGCATCAGCTGCATTCGCCCGCGCAGAAGCTGCCCATATCCAGCGTCGCGCGTATGGAACAGCTCATTCACGCGGTCCGCGACGTCGATCGGCTGAGCCGGCGCCTGAAGCCACACGTCCATGCGGGCGAGTGCGGCGCGCAGCTGCGTAGCTCCGCGAGTCATCGTCTGCTCGGCCTGGTCGATCTGGGCCAGCGCGGCATCGGCCAGCGCGGGCACTGGGCCGGTCGCCCATGTGCGCGCCGGATCGGTCACAAACGACGGATTGCGCCCCACAGCATTGTTGATGGCCGCGCGCGCCCGTGCCGGCATGCCCGGCTGCGCCAGATTCAGGCTCGGCACCACGTTTGTCAGCACAGCTGTCAGGTCGGCCTCCTGGCTCTGCAACGCGGCAGTGTAAGCCGGCTGGCCCGTCATCACGGTTTCTCGCATCGGGCTCGCCTCCATCCAAAGCACCAAGCTCTCGCCGTAAGCGACCTGCTCTTCGTGTTCCGCTGCCTGGTCGTTCCGGCTGACCGCCAGCGCCTCGTCGAACGATTGCCTCACTTCGCTCAGAAAATGGAAGTAGGTATCCCGGAGCCGCCCCCGCAAAGGATGGCCCCATTCCAGCACATTGCTTTGGGCCTGATAGAGCCGCTGCCCATTCTGGAGCACTCTCCGAACGGCCGCCTGGTTTAGAATTCGATGGGCGCGCCGGCTGCCATCCGCGATGCCGCCGCCCGCCGCGGAAACTTCGAAGCGCGCCCGAATCCGGTCGAGACGCAAGTTCTCGCGCATCAAATCGAGGAAGTGCACGGCACCCCGCACCGACTCAGCCCCCTCTTCGTGCAATATGTCTGAATCCGAGAACGTAAACAACCGCCACGGCACTGTCGTCTCGCCGATCATCCAGAACTCGGCCGCCCCGTGCGCTTTAAGTTCCACCAGCGCGGCATGTACGCAGTTGGTGTCTCGTACCACATCGTCGGCAAAATGCGTATAAAACGGATAGACCGGATGGAAATCGTATCTGTCCTTAAACCAGAGATGGATCGTTCCCTCGATCTCATCGAGTTCAAAATCCATGCGGTCAATTGCCCCGAACGAGAACCGGAAATCTTCGTCCTCGGGCCCGTAAAACTCCTGAGGGACCCTCAGGAAGCCGCGCTTGATGCCGTGGCGCGCCACCGCGAAGTTCCTGCGGAAATGCTCGCTCGTCCGCACAAACCTGCGCAGGTTGTCGTTCTCCGGAAAGTCCTGCCCGTGCCCGGTCAGATACCAACGGAGATGCCGCAGAGCGGTCGGCTTGTCTCCGAATTTCCACTGGATCGCGGCATCCACTACTTCGCGCGGCGAAGATGTGCGGCAAGCCCAGTTCTCCTTCCACCCACTGTTCGGATGGTGCTGAACGTCGCTCCATCTCCCGCTCGGCTGGTGATTGTGCATCGATCCGGGCGTAAACAATGTGGTGGACGCTCCCGTCGTCGAAGTCTCTCTCTGTAGCAAAGGTTGTGGAAGCGCAGAGATCGCCACCGCACCACCTTCGATCTGCCGCTGTAACACCGGGGCTCTCTGTTTCTGCGCAGGGGGATTTTCCTCGTTCTGCATCATCGGGCTTTGTTCTGTCTTTTCTGCGGGACTCTCCTTTCTCTGCGGCAGCGGAGTCTCCTGCTTCATGGCTGGCGGAACCGCACCCTGCTGCACCACGTGCGTCAACTCATGCGCCAACAGCTTCTGCCCTGCCGGAAGATTGGGCACATACTGGCCCGCGCCAAACACAATATCGCGGCCCACGGTGTAAGCCAGCGCATTCACCGATCGGGCCGACTCGGCGGCCCGCTCATCGGCATGAATGCGCACACTGCTGAAATCGTGGCCGAATCGCGGCTCCATGAAGCTGCGCGTCGTGCCATCCAGCGGCCTACCCAGCGCACCCAGCACTTGATGGACAATCGGCGGCGCTGCTCCCGGCCCGGCGCCCGTGTCCAGCCTCTGCAGTTTACGTCTACGTTCTTCCTCTTCTTCCTCGCACTGCGCACATTTGCGCTGAAGCCCGGAAAGCCCCGGCGCGGTTTCGGATTTTTGACGCTGCAGGGTCTTCTGTTCTTCTTCTTCGCAGTGCGAACACTTGCGCTGCATGGAAACCTGAAGCGCACGTTCCGATGGCTGACATTGCAGCTTGTTCTCGTTGTCGGTTGAAGACACGCTCTTGCCAGATCCGTTGAAAACGGCAGCCGGCGTCCGCATTACGTATTCCGCAACCGCGTCCGCTTCGCGCTCGAATCGGTCCCCTGGCCTGTTGACCGCAAGCGGTGCGTAATTCGCAGTGGGCCCCACCGCGGGCTTATCCTGATAAACTCTTGCTCCACCCAGGTCATGGTCCTGCCGGGAGTCAAAGAAGCGCCGCAATGAAGGCGGCAATTGTGAATGCACATTGTTATTTCCTGGAGACGGCGCAGCGCTCCCGTTGTCCCCAGCTTCACCGACGCCACCCATGCCGGGGGACTCGATGGAAGCAGGCGCTCCGTTTTGCGAGCCTGCGGGATGGACAGCGGGAGCATTTCGGGTGGGAATTTGTGGCTTTGCCATGGTCGCCGGCTTTGCGACAACCGCGCCATGGCTGGACACTTCATTCTCTTGGTTTGCCCCTGCCGGCGCCCGCTTCGAAGCGGGACCAGCACTGATCATGCGCTGTACCGCGCGTTGCGTCGCCTGGTTGCCAGCCGTGCGCTGAAGATGCAGCATCGCCTCTTGCCAACCTGAGGTTTGCGGCACCGCGGTCGAGCGCGTCGCAGGTTCAATCAGCGGCTGCCGTGGTTCTTCAGTTCGGATTTGATCTTTAGTCTTCACGTTTCACAATCAGCAGGTACTCGCCGGACCATAGCCACTGCAACCACTAGCGCTAAAACATCTCCAACGCATTCTTCCCGCTGGGTGTAATAAATCCACGCCGACTTCTGGAAACGGGTGAAATGCACTTCAGGAACAAATTTTCTTTCCATTGACATCAATTGCTTTCTTAGCGTCCTCTGCGGTGGAAAAGGCTTTTTGGTTGTTGCCTTGCACCATACCTCCATGGTTACGGTATCTGCCTCGGTGTTCCCTCAGGCGTTTCCGGCGACAGCGTTGAAGGCGCAGCCACGTAATGGCAGTCGCCATGCGCCGTTCCGGATTCGGTATCGCACTCCGCCGTGTTGTCCATGGACCTTGTCTCGCTTTGTATTGCCGCGTGGTCCACAGGCCCAAAATCATTCCGATGCTCAGCGGCCCGCGCAAATCGGTTGCAGTCAGACTCGCTCAGCGTACTATGATCGGTTCCCGTAACCTCGCTGCCCTCCAAAAAGATCGCCCCATAGCGGAACAGCCGGAAAATCCTCTCCCACGGACGGGCGCGGGTCCCCGCGCGATGAGCAAGAAAATCATCGACCGCCGCCTGTACTTCCGGACGCGCTGGATCGTTGGCATCGAGCCCGAACAACTCCATCCTGAGATCTGGTGTCATGCGCCGATCGGAGAAGAGCCCGCGGAACTGCCTTTCGAGATCGGGATTTCTGATCTCTGCTCCGGAGAGCAGCAGCGTTTCCAATTCCGCGGGCATGATTCCTGCATCCGTGACAATCTCGTCAAGCTGGCTTGAGCGCACGGGTCTGGGCCGGCTGCCCAGCAATTCACCCCTGCCTGGCGTCTCCGCGGGAATCACAGCGCTCTGCAGGCCCTGGCTGTCAAGATAGGTCCGCAGAAGCTGCGCGGTGGCGCCCGCGCGATGTTCCGAAAGCGGCTGGTTGTGCTGCACTGCAGCTTCCGGCGAAGCATAGCCTTCGATGGAGGTGATGCGATATCCCCTCCGGATCAGCGCGGCAATCTCTTCAAAATTCCTCTGGTTCGCGGACTGCAAATAAGGCTCTTCCGTGGGACGATCAGACCGGTCGAGAGCATAGTAGTAGCGAAGCTCCCGGGTGCGCGGGTCCCGGTGTGGATGATCTTCCTGGCAATCGTAAGTAAGCCGCCTGGGGCAGACGCACTGCGAGCATGTCTGGTGAATGGTTGGAACGTCGTCGCGACTGCTGATCGTGCCCTGGACTGAATTGCCAAGCCGGGGATCGCCGATCGTCCCTTGCGCTCCGATGCAGAAAGGCCAACCCGGCGGACAGATTCTGCCGCTCATCTGCGCCTGATCGCGCGCCGTGCCCGGTGCCGGATCAAGCAACCGGCGGTATTCGCCACTCGCCGTGAAGGCCCAGCCCCGGGTCTCGATCGTCACTGTTGCTCCGCCTCCGGCCGCCCCGCCCGGCTGGTCGTTCGCGCCCAGTCCGTAAAGATCAACGCGGCCTGAAGTCCGGTCACCACGCATGCTCAGCGAACCGCCGGCGCGTCCTGTGCCTTGCGGGAGCTCAGGTATCTGCAGCGACTGGCTTGCGTTGGAATCGTATCGTCCAAAGAAAGTCCACGTGCGGCTTCCGGTGCATCGCCGGTACGCGAGGGCCAGTTCATCAATATCAGGGTTGTAATAAAACGCGTCGCGCGTCTCATCCACGCGCCGGCATGGGCAGATCGCAATTCGCCGAGTGATTGTCCTGCTCCCTCCGTCCGGCAGGCTCTCGGTCGCCGGGCGAGCTTCGCGGATGCCCTGCGGCGTTGTGTAAACGCGACGAAGCACCGGAGCGCCCGGCGTCAGGCGCATCAGCGGACCGGATCCCGCCATACCTTGCATTACCGCTGCGGCAGCCGCGTCGGCTTCGTGCTCTGCCGCATCGTCGGTTGAACCCACCGCAACTTTGCTTTGCAGAGCCGTGCCTCCTGCGCTCTGCTGCACCACATGGGCCAGTTCGTGCGCCAGAAGTCTCTGCCCACCTTCTCGCCGGGGACCATACTGCCCTGCGCCGAACACCACATTGTTGCCGACTGTGTAGGCCAGCGCGTTCACAGCCCGCGCCGATTCTGCCGCACGGCTGTCTGTATGAATACGTACCGCACTGAAGTCGTGCCCGAATCGCGACTCCATGAAATTGCGCGTTTCTCCATCGAGCGTATTTCCCGCTGATCGCAGAACATTGTGGACGATAGGCGGAGCTTCGCCCGCGCCGGAAATCCCTGGCGAAGCTTCAGCGCGCTGCAGTTTTTTCTTCGCGCACTCTGCGCACGGCGTCTGCTCATCTTCACAAGCGCACTTGCGCCGCAGCGTGCCCGGGGGTTTCGAAGATGCAAGTAACCGCAGCGTATTCTGATTTCCGACCGAGCGTTGCAGGCGCAACAATGCACTCTGCCAGGCAGGCACGGCGGATTGCGGCTGCGGAGCCACGCGCTGTGCGGGCTCGCTTCTCTCTGGAGCACCCTGTTGGGTGTCTTTCATTGTCGGTTCTCTCTCACCAGTGAAAGATCAGTCTGTTCTTTCACATCTCCGCCATCGCAGCGCTGAAACACAGTCAACCCAAATCGCCGCATATTGAAAGCCTGAATCGTCCACCCGATGGGCACGATCTTCAGATCACCCAATCATTCGGTCTTTAAATGCGCTGCCGATTTCTCTACCCATTCGGCCTCTGCAATTTCTTCACCGCGTCCTCCAGTGCTGAAAGGCGTTGTGGTGAAATCTGCGCAACGAGGTCTGAATGCGCCTTGGTGACGGTGGCTACGTCATTCTGCAGCTTGGTGATCGTCGCATCTTTGGCTGCTGAGTCGCTCTGGACTTTTGCCAACTGCGCCTGCAACGTATCGACCAACGCGGCTTTCTGCTGTAGCGCCGTGAGCGTATCAGTCTGCTGCTTCTGCGCAACCTGGAGCGCATCAATATCCTTGGTGCGTCCTTCCAGAGTGAGCACCTCGCCTTGCAGAGAAGTCAAATCCGCGGACAACTTAATGGTATCCACGGCCGCCGGCGCCGCAGCCCTCTGTATCTGGTAGGACTTCACAATGCCGTCCTGCTGATACAGAACGACGTTATCTCCGGGCTTGAGCGTCCGGCTGAGCGAAGTCACGTTGCCCAATGTTCCCAGCCCGGGTTGATAAGGCTGCACCGTGGATCTAATCTGCTGCTGGTCAAGCCGGCGTTGCGCGGTTTGCGAATCTTGATTTACCACGTCGGTGTTTCGCACCGGCGCAGGCTTCAGCGGCTTCAGCACGGCATTCTTGGCCGCCGACGTCAGCGAGGCCTTCAGCAGAGAGCCTACCGAACTGACGCGAGAGCGTCCTTCCTGAAACACGCCGCGAAAATCCGACTGGTGTAGAAAATCGATGCCCTGAAAGACTTGCGCCACCGTGAGGTGGTCTGTAAGCGCAGCCTGCGGCTGATCAGGATGCACCTGCAGCGCCGTGGGTCCCTTGTATTTGAACAGGTCAGGGATGTCAGGCTGGCCACTGATGGCCAGCGATTGCTGGCCCTGAAAAACCCGAAGCGTCGCCGGCACCACACCGGTAGAACCACCGGCAGGCGCACCCACGGCAGTCACCGGGCCCTGCGGCACATCCGCCACGGCGGCAACATCGAACTGCCCCTGGGCATCAGTCAGGCCGGAGCCCAGTATCAGATGAGCAGCCGCCGCAGAGTTCCATACCTCCACGCGCAGGCCCGCGATGCCTTTCTTGGTCTGCGTATCGGAGACCGATCCAAAGACTCTGAATGTACGTGTTGGCACGTTACTCTCTCCTTAAGGAATCACAACCTTGCAGCAGAAATCCGCAACCACTTGTTTCAGGATGGGAATAATGGGTATCGCCGACAGCCAATATTCCATCAGCCGTTCTGATTGCACATAACGCCGCTTGGTGAAATTACAGATCTTGTAAACTTCCGGATTGCCGGTTTTGGGATCTATCCTGATTTCAATGCTGCCCAGGTAAAGTTTGTCGTCGCGGTGGCAATCCGGGCAATCTACCAGGAAGTGCTCGCAGAAGCAGTCCTTCAGGTACTGGCCGAACACCTTGGTCAGGTCGGTAAACGCATGGATCATCTGCGTGCGGTACTGGCTGAGCGTGATTGGCGGCTCTACCGTGTAAGCCGGCGGCCCCGCAAATACAGCGGTCAGGTCAATGGTGCTCACGGTGGAACTCAAAATGTTGAGCACATACATCTCGTTGCGCGCCGAATTGCCCACAATATCAATAGGAATGATCTGCACCGGAATGCGGAACGTCGCGTCGATCACCGGGGCATTCTGGGTTATGTCGATCCGTTGCACCTTGTGGTCGCTGGCCACCGAGAGCAGCATCCAATGCTTGTCGTTGGTCGGCGCGATCCTGACGATCGAATTGGTTTTCAGGTCCACAGTCGAAAGGGGCGCGGCATTGGCGATTGCGAACCGGAACATCCCTTTGTTCACGCCGTTGTTTGCCGTGATGTTGACCGTTGTGCCCACCACTGCGATATCGTTTGCGCTGTCATCGCCGGAGCAGGTGTAAGTGATGAGGGGTGGCGTGCCTACTGCTGAAAGCTTGATCAGCCTGCATCGATTGAACAGCGAGGTCACCGTGGGAAGGGCGGCCACACTGTTTTCGGCCACGATTGCCGCGTCATTATCATTTGAAATCTCCATCATGCCTGTAGCGTAAAAGCCCACGTCGATCGGCGGCACAGCGGGAATCGCGCCTGGATTGAGAATGCAGAGACCGTGCCCCAGAGCGATGGCATACAGCTTGCCCGCATGCGCCGCCACTGTGCTGGTGCCCAGTGTCACGAACTGCATATCGCAGACCACATTGGTTGTGCCCCAGGTGTGCGCGTTGGTAGTCAGGTTGATAGCGGCGTTGGCAAAGATCGAATCCTGCCCGCTAATGACGGCGACCGCGTAGAGCGTGAGACCGTCGTTGGAAAACGCCACATCCTTCACTTCCGTATTAGTTCCGCCGGGGAAATCCAGTGAAGCCACAAGCTGTTTCGTCGTGATGTCGTATACGTTGATCTTGGATCCGTATCCGCAGGTATAGACCAGCTTGCCCGCCGGATGCAGCCGCATGCGCCGATGAAAATAAAAGAACCCGAAGGCCGTATCAATTCCCGGTGCGGGCGCTACGTACGGATACGCCGGAAACGTGGTGAGTTTGTCGAACTCTGCGCACATCGTCTTGCTGGCCAGCAGGTCATGCAGCTTAATGTAAAAGTCGTGCAGCAGCTTGTCTTCTGTTGGCGATAGAAAAACATACTGCCCGGTAAGCGGCTGGACTAACTGCCATAGCAGATTCAGAAAGCTGATAAGCAACTTCTGCTGCTGGATCACGGGGATGGTCGTGGATCCGAATGGCAAGAAACTTGTCTTGAACAACGTGATGATGCTCTTGATGCAGTCGTTAAAGAAATCTTCCAGCAGTGTGCCTTGCAGCACCTTTTGCCAGAAGCTCTGCGCGGTGGCGATCTCAAGGTGCAGGTTCGCAGATTCCCCCGCGCCGCGCGTCATGCTCAGCCATACCTCGCCATTGCCGGCATTATCAATGGCGCCAATCTTTTTGGCTTCGTCAATCAGATTGTAAAAAATGGGGCTGGTTACGCGGATGACATTCCCTTCGCATTCCAGCGCATAGCCGCTTTCCACGGTGACCATGGTACGGTCAGGATTGCAATGCACCTGCAAGCCACACACCACGCCGGAGCCATGCAGATATTTATTGTGATCGGCAATGCCGCCTAAATCGGTGTTGCAGATCGCATCCAGCGCCTGCTGCACGTTGGTGGCCCCGCTCATGATGTTGCATGTACCGGGATCATACGCCACGTCAGTGGCTTTGAGCTTGGTGAGCGTATCAAAACGCGGACGCACGTCACTGACTACCACAATCTGGTTCGCGCCACCCATGTTGCGGGATATCTGCGCCAGCGGAAAATAGCGGTGCAGAATGCCATGTGGCGGCTGTTCCACCAGCCTTTCCACGCTGCGGTCGACCACGCGCGTGGCAAATACCCAATAGTCGCCGGGCATCATGTCCTGCCCGCCAAATTCAATCACGACTCCGTCCGCCAGCACGATATCGCCGGCAATGGCAGACAACACACCATTCCAGCGGCGGATGCTTGCGTGATACGCCAGACGATGCGCTCTCGCCAGTCCGGCATGGAACTGCGGCTCGGGCGAGCCCGCATCCTGCCATGAGATTCTGCGGTCGGGCAGGCTGATAGAAGAAATTTTGCGCAGTTCGCCGCGCTCGTGCTTCTTGTGCGTGGCCGTATCTTCATACGGCCCAGTGGCAAGATCAGAGAGATCGTTGGAAATCTCAATTAGATCGCCGACGCTGTAGAGTTCCGGCTTTTCCACGATCACCGAAAAATCGCCGGCAGCCGCGTTGGCAATCAGTGCGGTAGCCACCGATCCGTTTTCGCGCGACCATTTAAACAACGCCGTATTAGGATCGCTATCCGGCCCGATGCCGCCGAATTTCTGTATCTCGATCCGGAACAGCCGGTTCTCTTCACCCAGAAACGTACCAGCTATGGCCGGCTCACAAGGGTCGGCGCAGGCATCAACCACCGCGTCCGCTTTGTCCTTGGTGGTTAGTACTCCCTTGCCGAACTGCGGCAATGCGTCAAAGTCAGCTAACGGCGCCTGGGCCGGGGTGGGACCTGCGGCCACTTCGGCGCCTTTCAGTATCCTGACCTGGGCAATCAGCCGGGTACGGGTGCATGTATCCGGGCCTTCCAGGGCGATTTCCCGTATGTCCGCATCTTCTATATATGTGATTGGGCGTTCCCAAAGGTCGAGATAGGCCAAATCGACCCGTTGTTTGCCTGCGGCCGGAGGGGCCATTGGCAAGGGGGTGGCTTCCGGCAGGTCCACCTGGGTGAAATAGGTTTCGTTGCTTTCCTTGATCGCGGCCAGACCGTCGCCGTAAAAGCGCCCTGCGCCTTCGGCGGTTCCATCGCCGCCCATGATCACCAGGTTGTCTTTAAGATCTGATTCCAGCAGGACCGGCGCAATATGATACTCGGTCGCAGGTGTAAGCCCTCCCCACTGGATTGACTTTACCTTTGTCTTGTCGATTCCAATCACCGACGAAATAGGGAACGTTGTGGTGCGCCACGCGCCAACATCATTGTTCGCGCCGCCCGCCAGCACTACTTTTGTATTACTGGCGTCAGTGAGTGTGACGTTGAACGAAGGCGCTGGCGCAGCCGGTTTGCCCACGGCCACAATCAATTGGCGCGCGTGACTCAGATCTTTCACCACCGGCAACTCATAGCTGATGGCCGTAACCTTGGTCACCTGCAGCACTACGTTGTGGTAATGACGATCGCTATCATTGATGGTCAACTGCGCTGTATCGCCCGGATTCACCGTCGGCGTGAAGGGCGCGGTGGAAACTACCTGCACTAGTGCCTGACGAATAGGACTATCAATCTTGATGAAATCAATCTGATAGCTTTTGGCCGAGACAGTAATGAATCCGTAGGAATCGATCTTGGTAAGATCGACTACCGGAGCCGTTGGATTGGCTCCAGTCATATCACCGCGGAAGATGCGCCAGCCGTCGATATCGCCAGGATCGCGGGTGATGGTAAGCAGGCCGCGCGTTGCGCCCTGCCCCAGAAAGAACGTGCATTCGTTATCTGCGAATGAACCCTTGGCGGCGAATATCACTTCTTTCCATTGCGAAAGGTCGCGCGGAGCCTTGAGTTTGTGCACCAGTGCGGACGCCCCGCTCAAAGCCAAACTTCCGGTACCAGTCTTGAAGTCGAAGTAATTTACGTGAACATCGGGATCGGGGTCGCCTACGTTGGCCTTTTCCGCAAGCCAGCGCTCGCGGACATCCATGGCGTCAAGCAAAATACGGTCATCCACGCGGAACCCGTGATTGGGACTGCCGGTGCGCACCACGTCTTCGGTTTGTCTCTGCAAGAGGCGCAACGAGAGCTCTGCCTGCTCATTCCAGTCGGAATCGAGCTGCACCCGGCCCATTTGCAGAAACACTCCCAGGGAGTGCTTCCATTCCTTCAGCGGTAGTTTCGATATATCTGTTTTCATATCCCTTTCACTCCCACGAAACGAGTTCGCGGCATGGCCCGCATCGGAACGGGCTTGAGCCCCGCCGGCAGGTATTCGCGTAATTTCAACATCACGTTCTGTTCACGCCATGGAATGCCCGCGGCGTACCATACGCCCATCTCTCCGCCTTCTTCGCCGCCGCGCCGCAAGGCTGCCGGAGTGTTCACGCTCAGGCCCAGATAAGCCGGATGCCCAAACTGAAACGAGGAGAAAATCGGCAGCAGGGTGGTGCAATGGAACAACCGCACCCCGGTGACTTCCCGGGGATATCGCGTATAGCGGAAACAACTATTGGCAGCGTCGCCGAGCGTGACCTGCCCGAACAGAATGGAGTTCGAGGCCATCAGCGCCGGCGCCAGCGTATCGCCCACCACCGTTACGTGCTCCACCGAAAGCGCGGTCGTCGCCATATCGAGCGCAGTTGCGCCGATGGTGTTCTGGATCGCGGTATCGGTCAATGCAGATGAAGCCACATTGGCGGAAGTCTTCACCGGTCCGGTGATGACCTGATCGATTTCCAGCGTGCCGCCCGGGTTCTTCGGCTGGCAATCAATACTGGTCGAAGCGGGATCGAGCGAGCAGAAACGCAGCTTCACTTTCGGCACATCGCCCCGCACCGTGACCTTGCCGCCGGCCAGCGTCAGGCCATCAAGGATGAAGCTGGCGCCGCTAATGGCATTCCCTATCTGCAGCACGTCGCCGCCCGGCGAAATCACGACCGGGGTTTCCAGGGCGCGTGCCTGGATCACTAGACCGCCGGGAAAATTGTTTTTAACCACCAGCGATTCGTTGTAAGTGTGGCTATCCTGAATCTCAATCACCACCGGCGACGGCGAATTGCCGGGAGCGGCGTTGAGCGCAGCTTGAATGGTGCGGAACGGAGCATCATTGGTCTGCGATACCTGCAACGTAGGCGCGAGCAGCGGGTCGCGGAAATATGGCCCGGCGCCCACTTGTCCCGTGAGCGCATAGCGATAATTCACGGTGACACGACCCGTAGGCTCTTCGCCCGCTGGAAAAACAAAGCGCCCGCGCTCTGGATCAACCGCCACTTCTCCGGGTGCCAAAGGTTTTTGCAGCGCATGGTCCCAGCAGCAGAGCTGCCGCTCAACAATCTTGCGATGAGCCACCGGGCGAACGCCTGCTCGCGGCCTCACTTGCGCCAGCGCTTTGCGCGCGAGGTGGCGCGGCAGATAGGCTCCGAAGAAAGCCGAATTGGGATTCAGATCAATGTCGCCCGGATCATGCGTGTTGCGCGCAAAATATGTACTGCCATCGTTCGCCACGTAGAGATGCATCGACTGGCCCACGCCGATTCCCGCCACCGCCGGCAGGAACACCAGCAACGCTTCTCCGGTGGAGTTGCGCAGAATCACTTCACATTCAGGGAAGTTCGGGTCTGCCCCGGTTCGCTCGATGCGCAGCAGCATGGTGCTCTGGTCGAGTTCCGGCAGCGAAGGGTCATACAGAAAGCCTTTGGTATACGCCATGCCCGGCGTATCAATACTTGCCTGCACCGGAAATGCGCCCAGCGCGGGCGGCTGCACGTAGTTGTTGATGAATGGTCCCGCGGGCACGATGGGAATGGGATCCTGGAAATGGTTCCCTTGCGCGTCGATCCTGTCGACAGACATCTGCCGCAGCCGGATGGCATTGATGCGGAACGGCTTGGCCGCGAACAAGCCGGGATCGGCCACCACTATGCCGCTCACCTGCGCCAGTTCTGCAAAATCGCTGCTTGGTTCCACTGAAGCGTTGATCACATCCGGCGCGGGCTCGCACAACAGGATGCCATCTTCATAAATTCCGAAGCCCGCGTCCGTACCCCAGTAAGGCTCAGGGTGATCGTGAAAGTCACGCCCACGGATGGGCAGATCATTGGCGTGGGCCAGGCAGATGTCCGCCGGATTGGAGAGGTCAATCCCGCCTGCGCAACTGGCCGGTTTGTCTCCACCGGCGTAAAGAATCTGATTGCGCTTGAGGGGCGAGAAATAATAACGGCGCGCGTCTTCACGCGAAGGGTCAATTCCCGCCACCGGCTGTGAGGCCATCATCCACAGCCAGAAACCCACGTTGGAAATTTGATATGCTCCCACCACGCCATCGATCGGACGGATATCAACCACGCGGCAGCTTGGATCCATGGGCGTGCCGATTTTCGCCACGCTCGATGCATCGCTCAGGTTGACCGTCCAATGCGCGCGCGGGCGGAGATGATTCAGATTCTGGCTCCAGATCAGTTCCTGGAACATTTCCGCGGCCAGCGCGCCCCAGTCGCCGATCTGCGCCGCAATGTCTTCAAGCCCTGCCAGCGTTCCCTTTTCACGCCGCCAGCGGATAGTGTTCTTCACGTCAGCGCGGTTGCGAGCGCCCTCATTGAAGAGCACAGTAGTGCCCACAAGGTCGCCGATATATGGAATCACCCATTCCTGACAGGAGTCGATGAAGAAATCCTGCTGCAACTGATCGATGTTGGCGCGGAGCCGCGCCAGTTCATGGCCAAACATTTCCACGAACTTCTTCAACTCTCCCTGGCTGTCTCGGCTGCGGTAAAGCTGCGGCAATAGTTGATAGATCAGCTCTTCGTAGTGCGATTCAAGCTGGCTCAGGTTGCTCATGCCAAACCTCCCACCAACGTGATAGCCAGCGTACCGATGCTGATATCGGTGGCGTCACCGCCGGTCGCGACTCCGTCCGGCGGCATCCTGAGGACGTCGTTCACCAGATTTGCACTGCCCCTGCTCCCTTGCTTCCGGAACTCCGTCACGATCAGAAAATCCACGCCAGCCAGCGATTCCACCAGCGCGTACACGTCGCTCAAGTAAAGGTCTTCGCCCAGGCCGCGCTTATCGAAGTTGAAATAGCCCATGCTCCCGTCTTCGGCGAGCCCGGTACTCAGCGCCTTCTGAATGCTCACGCCGGTCTCCGCTCGGAGGAAGGTCGGCCGTATATGCGCTTCCAGCGCCAGCCTCACCGCGACCGGCGTGTAATCCCGAATTATCACGAGTTGGTCAGGAGAGCTGCGCGCCTGCAGATAGGCTGTCAATGAGTCGCGCATCTCCAAATTCAGAGGCAGGCCCCCCGTTGTGGCCACTACCAGATCGATCAGTGGTCTTCCGTCTTTGCGCACATGCCGCGCGTTTGCCTTATCAATGCCCGGGTAAGCGAGTGCGAGTTCTTTGAAATCCTGCACAGTCACAGCGCGGTCGAGTGTGCGCACCGTTACCGGAGCCATCTGCCGCGTGACCTCAATGGTCTGCGCATCCGCGCCGCCATTGCCGGCAACCGGATTACGGCTCGATTGCACAAATGGCAGGGGCGCCGCCAAGACTGAGAGAGCGTTGGCCGGCAGATTGCCCGCCGCGCCCAATCCCGTGCGATAACGAACGCTGATGTTATTCGTGCCCGTAGGAAAAGCCGCGCCGTGTTTGCCGTCGCCGCCCATGAATGACATCTTCTGGTCTTCGTCGATCTGCACCATCACGTGATGGTCGCCCGGACCGCTTTCAGCCAGGCTCGGCACTTCCAGCCACTCCTCATCACCCACGAACACCTGCAGCGTGTCACTCACTCCGGTCGCGCCCTGCGCGTCATGCACATATGTTGTTGGTTTCTGGTGCAGTGTGAACGTCTGGTTGGGCTGTGACTGGTCGCCGCTGCCCAGTGGGCTTTCAATGACCGTTGCACCCTGTGTTACCAGGGCGACGTTGCCCAGCACCGCGGTACCCGAAAGCGGAAAACTGTTCTGCAACGGCTCTTCAAGATCGACATGGGTGTAATGCGGATGCAGTTGCACATTGGAAATGCGCGCGCCTTCGCTGATCCCGCTGTACTCTAGAATCAGCCGCCGTCCCGGAGCAAGCCCCTTCACCTGGCCATCGAGTGAAATGCTGGAAACCCCCGCGGCCATGCTGGCCGTGGATTTGTTATAGCCATCAACATGCATCTGCAATTCGAACGGCCCGTGAACCACGGTGTTCGCCACATTGAAATGGTGATTGACCTTGGCGGCCAGGGTGAGAACGGTCCTTTGTTGAGCATCGACCTCAACTGCAGACAGTTTGCGCACGATCGTGAACTCGCCATCGCTGATCACTACCTGCTGCCCCACAGCCAGATCGTCATAGGTCTTGTCGAGCACCAGCGTGTGGACGGTTGGCTTAAGCCGCACCGGCGAAACAGTCGTGAAATGCTGCCCATGGCTTCCCGTTTCCGCGTCAGGCAGAATCACGCGGAACACCTGCGCACCATTGGGAAAGCCCTGCAGCAGCGGGTCAGTGATGGTGAATTGAGACCAGCTGACGCTCGACACTTGTGTAAGAAAAGCGTTGGCGTTGTCACGTAGGATGATGGAGTCGCCCACCGCCAACCCTGAGGGGTGGTGATTTATAACCGTGTCCCCTGGGTGCAGCTGCCCCGAGTGCAGCATCAGTTCCCTGGCAGAATAGATGGTGGTTTGCGAGCGCCGTAATTGCAGATTGAACGTAGGGGCCCAGAAAACAACATTGTTATTCAAATGCAGAATGTTAGTAGCCTGCCTGAACCCCTCGCTGATGAAGACCGCCGGATGATGGTGGTGATGATGATGGTGAAAAACGTGTGGCGTTTCGACCGCAACTGAATTCTGTCCGGAAGAGATCTCATCGGCGCGCGCGCTGGCGGCCAGCTTCATTTGTTGCTTAGGCTTGCCCAGGATTACCACACGGGCCAGCGGCAGATTTCGGTTGGCTGGCAGTTCCCCTGGTTTCCAGCGAATACGCCGCTTGCCGCTTTCGTCTTCCACCGCCAGCAGCCGCAAGGCCTCAGAGTTTCTGCCCGGACAAGTCACCACTACAAACTGACCGGATTTCAACCCTGAGTACGGCTGATCAAGCAGCACAGTCGATTCCGCGGGTGCGCCGAATTCACTCAGTACCAAGTCTGAAACGTTATAGCCTTTCAAGAAAAGCTGATTCAGGTCGGCACTGGCGTCGAGGTCTTCAGACGTTTCAAACGTCAGGGCCTGAGCACCAGGCGCCGGTTTGTTCTTGATTTTGAAGCCCGCGGGGATGGTGCCTGACTTGCCGGGTTTTAGAAAAAATGCCTGCAGCGCGCTGGCGCTCGCGCCCGGCGGAATGCGGTAGTCAATGAGCTCGCACAATTCAATGAGCGAGGCCTGCAGCGTGGCGGTGCGCAGAAACGATTCGTTGGCCTTGCAGTTCTGGTAGAAGCCCAGCACGTCGGCCATGTACGAGAACATCTCAATGAAGGCGACGCCAAAATCCTGCGGACCCGTCTTATCGGCGAGCATGCGGTTCCAGTTGGGAAACGCTTCTTCCAGATGCTGCAACAGCTTGAAACGCAGGCTGCTGTAGTCATCGGCCCGGTAGAGCAGAGATTTCTGGTAGGCGGGATTCTGAGCGGTCACCGGCTCCGCATCATGCTTATCGATACTGGGGAGATTGAGCATCAGCCTTCCTTCCCTCCGCACATGTGCAGAAACAGAACTCCGTTTTCAGGATGCGCAGGATCATTGTCACAACGCGCGATTTCCAGCGTTCCCACATCGATCACTCCAGTTGCCTTCTCGTCGGGATAACGGTCGCCCAGCCTCTTGAAACGAGCTACAGTGATGTAAAGCACGCCCTGCACAGCCAGTACGGTGGAGTAGAGATCGCTCAACCGCACCGGTTGCCCGAAATCAAAGCGCGCGGGCGCGAAGAAGCCCTGCGGCCCGGTGGCCTGCTGTACTTCAGCGCGCACCTGCCTCACGAAATATTCCGGCTTCACATGCACCACAAGTGAAATGTTGATGGGCGCATAACGCGCGTCTTCCACCTGAACGTCGTAGCCCGTGAGCCGTTTCTGTTCGAGCGCAGCCTCCAACGCCTGGCGGCGCGTAGGGACATCAGCTAGCGAATGGCGGTCGGCAAAATCCACGCTCACGACCACGGTGTTCCAGCTTCCAGTCCAGACGAACTGCGCTTTTGCGTGAAGTGGCTGCACGATGCTCGCTCCCCACGGAACTCCGCGCAACAACGCGTCAGCATAATCCTGCGGCGTGACGGCGCGGTTCTGCTGGTTCAGGGTTCGTGGTCCAGTGAGCCGGGCTTCCGCAAGATCTTCAGGTTCGGCGGCACCAAAACTCGCCAGCGGGTTGGCGTTCTTGTCATTCACGACATCAAGCTTGTTGAATTCCGTAAGCGCGCCTGGCGCCACCATGCCCGCGGAACCGATGCCGCTGCGATAGCGCGCGACGATGGGTGCACCAGCTTCCGGACGGCGCCCGTTCAGGCCGTCGCCAAAGTGGATGGTGAGAAAGCCCTGATTATCTTGGGTCTTGGTGTAATGGAAATCAGTGGGACCGCTGCCGATAAAATCTTCCACCAGTTGCCACACTTTGCCTGACACTGTGACTTGCAGCGTGGTCTGCGGCGTTCCACTGGCATCAGCCACGTAGGTCAGCGGGCCAAAGTCGAACTCAATCTGCTGGTTGGGCTGGCCAGAGCCGGTGCTGCTCTGCTCATGACTCTCGCCATGGCTGGTCATCAGCCCGTTGCCATTGATGTGCGTGGACGGTTTGTCATACTGGCCCTTGAGCGGCGCACTGAAATTGATCGTCGTGACGTGGGTAATGTGGTTGACGCTCACCGGGTCCACCAATTGCGCCCACTCACCATCGCTGGCGGATTGCAGCCAGATCCAGAGTCCAGGCGTCAGGAACAGATCAAACTCCCCTTCCAGCTCCGCCTGCGTGCTGCCTGAGGCCACATTGGAATGCAGCAGAACATCATTCAGTTGCGGATAGATCACACGCTCTTCAATAACTTCAAAAACCACCGCGGCCTGTGTTGCGGTGCTTTTGGTTGACACCGGGAAACCCAGGCTGATGGCGCGCGTGGCGGTTGTGTTGACCTTAATCAGTGCTTTGGCCGCCAACCCCGGAAATAGCTGGTGGTCAATCAAGGCGAGCAAGCGCCGCACCGATTCATACTGTCCCGCAGTGCGCAGATAGCCTTCGTTAGCAACGCGATCCTGGTAATAACTGAGCTGGTCGCCAAGGAATGCGAACAACTCAAGCAGCGCCATACCCAGGTCGGCTTCAGTGCGCGTTTGCCAGCCCGGCAACCGCGTGGGCAGCATGTCGAGCATGCCGCGAAGAAAACTGTCATAGTCCTTTGCCAGGTAGTCGATGCTTAGCGCCTGCTGAGGAATCGCATCCTGGAGAGGAGGCGCAGCAGGAGGCCGGCAATCGACGAGATCGCACTGCGGCTTGCCATCAAAGATCAGACTAGGCGCCACCCAGCACCTCCGATGGCAGCAGTTCGAACGTCGCCCGCTGCTGCTGCGTATCTTTTGTCTTGGTGTACACAATGGTGACGATCAGCTTCTCTTCGTCATTCACGACATCAACCGCATTGATCAGCACCTGGTTGCCCATGTATGTCTGCAGGGCTTTCGCCACTTTGAATTCCGTGGCCGCCGCCAGCACCGCATTGTTTCCGGCAAATACCAAGTCACGGGCTCCGCAGCCGAAATCGGGAAGCATCACTCGTTCGCCCGGAGAGGTAAACAGAATTTGTTCAAGCCGCTCACGGATGTGCTGGTCTTCATCGACCGCCGCCACCGAGCCATCAGGCGCAAGGCCAAAGGGAAAGTCCAGATATGTGCTGTCGATGCTCATTTCACTACTCCCGTCAGCGTCTTGGCCGTTGCCGGCACATTACCCGCGCCCGGTCCCAGCGCCGAAGCCGCAATGTCGAGTTCCATGTTGGTCTTCATGTAATTGATCAAACCCGTGGCAATCGCCACAAAACTGTTCCGCCGATCTTTGGTCGTGGCGCTGTCCTCCTTATCGAGGTTGATCACCTTGGCGGCCACCATAGCATCTTCAATGGCGCGCGCCAGGCTCGACGCCTCGATCCACTGGCTGCTGCCGTCAATGCTTCCCGGCGACATCATTTAGGGACACCCCGGCAGTGACGGAAGCGCCGGCAATTGCGGCAACGATGGCAGCGACGGCAACGGCGGAATGGGAATCGGTATCACCAGTTGCGGCAACGGCAGCGATGGCAGTGAGATGCTCAATGACGGAAGCGCCGGCAGTTGCGGCAGCGATGGCAGCGACGGCAGCGGCGGAATGGGAATCGGTATCACCAGTTGCGGCAGCGGCAACGACGGCAGCGCAATATTCAACGACGGCAGCGACGGCAGTTGTGGCAACGATGGCAGCGACGGCAGTGGTGGTATGGGAATCGGTATCACCAGTTGCGGCAGCGGCAGCGATGGCAGTTGACAAAGGCTCATTACTTCACCTTCACGCATTGTGAAATTGCCGGGTTCATGGGTGACGACAGCGGCATGGGTACGGGAATCGGCGGGCCCGTCGGCGCACCCGGCGCAGTCGTCGGATGCATGTGCGCATCGAACATGGCCGCAAATGTCTTGCCCAGAATCGCCGGTTCCAATGCGCCTTCGCCCAGGGAAACCGTCTGGCTGCGTATATGAACGTTCTTGGCGATCACCTGCACCGCGTCTTTCGCCAGATCGACAATCGAGCCGTCTTTGCTGGTGACGGTAACGCCCGTGCTGGTCATGGAAACGTTGTTGCCTTTCTCATCGACAAGACTGGCTTCGCCCGCATCCGCATTCAGGTAGAGATAGGATCCTTTCTTGTTCACCACAGTCACGCTGCCTTTTTCATCCAGGTTGACCATGGCGCCATCTTTGTGCTGGATCGTGATGCTTTCTTTGCCACTGATGTCGCAGAACTCCATCACGTGTCCGCTGGTCGTCTTGAACACACGCCGCATTGGCTCCAAGTCGTTCGTCGTTCCGGCCATGTCCTGCGCTTCTGTGGGAACCTGGGTTGTGTCTCCGGGACTGGTCCAGAATGTCCCCACCCAGATCGGCTGGTCGAGGTTCCCTTCTTCAAATTCCACCCAGACGTTCGCGCCCACGTCTGGAATAACAAAGAAACCCTGCTCGCTCATGCCTCCACAAGGTACGCAGGGAGTCGCCCAATCAGTCACCGACTCATCGTCGCTGGTCAGCGGGTCATCCACCATAACGCTCGGCACTGAGATCCTCAGGCGTCCCATTTTGTCCGGATCTTTGTTGTCAATCACGATGCCCCGATACTTTCCAAAGTACTGTTGTTCCGCGCGAGCCGCCATTTGTGCCACTGCTTCCTGCATCCCTGTTCCCTCCTGCTTTGCCGCTGCTTTTGCTGATCTTTGTCTTTCTACTCCCGCACTTTCCCGGCGGGCATTGTTAGCCGGGTGCTACCTGGCTGCCGCTTTCCCGCACCGTTACCACATCGGTATCGGGCGGGTCCGCCGTTACGGCCAGCGGCAACGCCGCGCTGCTTGGATCTTCAATCGCTGAGGCATCTCCCGGCGCCAGCTCTCCCATGCGATTGCGGCACGCTTCAAACTGAACGCGATAGGTCTTGGGTGTAAACGTGTGGACAACTTTGCGCACGTAGTAATCACCCGTAAACATGCTGCCGAAGCCGAAAATTGTCACAGTCTTGTGGGTGCGCAGAATCGCCCCGTAGCGCAGCCCGTTCATGGTGCCCGTAGCTCTCAACAGGCAGCTTGATCGCCTCATCACGCCGTTGAGATATGCCTGCATCTCAGAGGCGCTGCCCACAGGAGGGCGCCGTGCCACCACCGTTGTTGGCGGTACCGGGCTTGAGTCGCTGCGACCAGCCGTAGCATCGGTGCTGCCCATGGGCGGCTCCCCTGTGTCATCCGGCGTTGCTGGCGGCGGCGAGACTCTTTCGCCCGTGTGCGGATCAAGTCTGCTTCCAGCGGCCCGCACCGGTGTTGTGCCGTTCACAAAAATCTGCAGGTCATCGCAGTTTGTCTTGTCGCCGAAATTAGAAGCGATGGCCTTCTGCGGTGCGCCTTGCAGATTGGGAGTGCGGAAGTACGCTGTTGCTCCCATCACATAAAACTCGTATCCCCGCCGGCGCGCCAACTCCCGCAAAAACTGCAAATCGCTGTGCCTTTGCACCACGCTGCGTGGCGTGGAACCACCCGCGCTGGGCGGGTTAGGTTCAATGACCGCGGTCAGACTGTATGGCGCTCCTGTGATGATCTCCGTAGCGATGTCTTCATAAGTTTTGCCCGGCGGCCACGTCTTGCACCGTTGCTTCAATCCCATCACGTAGGACACATCCACCACCGTGAATGTGGCTTTCAGCGTGCCGTCGGATGGCGTGGTGGCCACATGGATATGTGAGATATATCCATCGATCAGGACATCTTTGTGCTTGCCCACAGTCACCGTTACCGTTACCCGGTTCCACAGTCCCTTCTCCGCTTCTTCCAGATGCGGCCAGCTTCCGTCATCATTACGGCAGAGCGACACCACCAGATTGAAGTGTGAACCTTCCCCAATCTGCTCCGTAATCACAAACTGCTCCGCGCAGTTGTACAGTTGCGGATCTTCAACTCCGTTGAACCGTACTGACACGCCGAATAGTCTGTCTGCTGAAGATGGCATTTACTCATTCCCTGTGAACTTGCTGCCTCTGCTTTCTTTTGCCTTAATACTTGTCTCTCTTCTCCGCTGTTCCGATTCCGCTTATCCCTGGTTCGGCGGAATAGTCAAAACCTGTCCCGGCTTCAGCAGATCGTCCGGATACATCAGGTCCGGATTCGCGTCGCAGATCAGCCACCACTTTCTCGGGCTGCGGTAGAACTGCTGGGCCAGCAGGTCGAGCCGGTCGCCCGCTTTCACCGTGTATTGAAAGCTGCCCGTTAGGTCGAGCGTGGCGCGCGTGCGCTTCACTTTCACGCTTCGTCCCTGGGCGTCTATCACCGTGTATTCCTTTACCTTCAGGTATCTCGACTCAGAAAAGAACACTTGAGAAATCTCCTATGTGCTCCAGGTTGCTCAGGGCCAGCAGCATGCGGGCGGCGTGAGTGTACAGATATGGCGGGTTGAACCCTTCCAGCACTTTCAACTGCACCGCCACGCTTGCGCGTTTGGGATTGAGATCAGGAAAATATTCCTGCTCAGTAATCTGTAAGCTGGTCATCACCACCGGCAGCACCCGCTTGCGTCCCCAGATAAAAAGCAGAATCGGAATCACCTTGGCCTGCGCCGCCCCAAACTGATCTGTGGTGCCCAGCAAGTTGCCGATGGGCAGTCCGAACAACTGGTCCGTCTTGGGATAAATCATCAGCTCCAGCACGGAAAGCTGCGGCCCGATGCCGAAGTTCTGCGTCAGCCCATCGCCACTGTCAAGATCTTCCGTGGCGTCAAGCTGCAGCGTGAGGCTGATGTTTTCTTCAGTCACGGAGACCTGCGACAGGCATGAACGCGCCATGGCCTCGCTGCCGTCGCGGCATCCGCTGCCATCGCTGCCGGTGCCGCCTGCTCCGGGCGACTGATATGTCGCTGTGCGCCCGCGGGTGAGCGTTTCAGGATTAAATTGAAACGCAAACAACAGCGGCGGCAGGCTCAGCCCATATTCAACAAACGCGCCCCGCAACAGCTTCGGACGTATCGGGAAACTTCCCATCGCTATGGTTCTCCAGGGCAGCCACAAAGGCTGCCGAATTCACTTCGCTGACTCATTCACCCAGCAACTCCGCCAGTCGCCGGATTACCTGCTGGGCCATCGCCTGCCCTGCCAGCGGATCATCGCCTTCCGGCAGTTCAACCGTGAGTTCGTCGATCTCAATTTCATCCTCATTTGCATCATCGTTCATGTAGATCTCCACTCAACTGATATCGGCACATCGTTGAAGTTGATGATCCGGCCACTCAGTCAAACCGTCTTGGGCCTACCCGGACGAACGGAACTCACCGATCCCGCGGCCCGCTCCAGCTCTTTCTGGAACACGCTGACCGTCTGCGCCGCCGACGTCTGCTGTTCCTGCCTCTGTACCAGAACGTTCATCTTGTTGATCGAAATTTTCACAATATCCTCGCAAAACCGGTTGTCACGATCTCTAAATCAATCCCTGATAAACAGTGCTGCCAACAGTCCTTCCAGCAGATCTCCAGTCAGGGTCAGAAAGTTGTTTCCGTCCGGCGCCACCAGGCTGTTGGTGGTTTTGCCACGCATCAGGATTCCTCGTGTCAGCATGTCGGCAAATATCTGTTCGCCCGGATCGGACGTGATGCTGTACGGCAGTCCATCCGTGGTAATCCTGATCACTCCGAACTGGTCAGGTGCAATCGATTCCAGGAAAGGGGTAAACGTTATCTTTTCGGCTGCGCCGTTCAGCGTTGACTGCACCGTTGTAATCGTCTTGTTCAGTGAAGCAAACGTATGGTTGGTGAAATTATCTGTAGCCGGTGTATGTGTGATTGAAAGATGCCCTTCTGTTCCAACGCTGGAATCCACCAGAGCAGCGAAGGCGGCATCAAGCAGCGGCCATTGCACTACGATGAATGCGTCTCGATCCGCCCTCTTCTGCTGGGTAGCGGACGCCTGGCTGGCCCTGCGCGCTGCCTCTTCTTGGAATAAATCGCTCAGCATCGCTTAATCAAACGCCATGTAATGGCGCTCCCATGGGTTGAACAGCGGTTGCCCGGCAGCCGCCGGAGCTTGTTGCGGCTGGGCCGACGGTGCGGAAGACGGCGTCTGTGTGGTGGCCATCGCCGGTCTTTGCACCGTAATACGCAGGTTTCCTATATGGACGCGCCGGCCTACGCCAGCCTGTTGTTGTGGTGACGCACGATCATTCAACCGCTCCAGCAGCGCTCGCTGGCTCCTGTCACTTCGCGGCTGAGATTCCGGCATCGCCGACTGTATGTTTCCGATCGGAATATTGCCCGCACCCGCACCCATTGGCGTCCGCGCAAACGCTATCGGCATGGCAGCCGGGATAACCGCGGACGCAGAGAAACTTTCACTCGATGTCAAGGTTCCACCTGGTTCCGTGCCTGCCTCAACAGCCGCCGAGATCGCCGATCCCACGGACACCGCCAACGGCATGATTGGCTCGCCCGGCAATGATGTTCCCCCGGTCCCTGATGCGGTGGACATGGATGAGATTTCCGTTTGGATCGTAAGGTGCTTCTGCACGAGCACACGCGGCGGCAATGGCACTGCATCAGAAAAATCACTTCGCAAGCTGTCGCTGCCGGTTGACAGATTCGCGCCCTCAAGTTCGGGTCCGCCCGCCGATTTGATTTCTTTCCTATCCGCAGGTTCCGCGTACCGCGCATTCACCGGAATCGACGGCTGTCCCATGGGCGAGCTGACTGCAGCATTTGGTTGATTGGTTTGCGCTGCAGAAGTAAGCTGCGGCTGCTGTTGATTCGTCGATTGACTTACGGACGTGGACGGAACTCCCGTAGTACCCGTCGCGGCCCTCTGCAGCAGGCTGGGTGCTGCCGGCATTTCCTTGGCTGGCAATTGCACACTGCCTTCAACTTCGTCATTCATGCCAGTCACTTCATTGCCGGGCTCTGGCATCACCACCACGCCGGGCGTGCCCGAGGGCCGCTGTTCCGCCGGGTGCGCCCGATGCGCCGTGAACAAGCCAAGCCATGGCTCCTGCATCTGCCGCACGCGTCCTGCATTGGGCGACGTATGCAGCGGCATTCCGTTATGTTCGAAATAAGATGGTTCCCGGCTCATTACCTATCAATTCCCCTGTAACTGTTCGAGCTTGCTGGCCAGCAAGGCCAGATAGCGCCGCCTCTTGGAGCGCGGC